>JAZRGA010000029.1:0-16774 GCA_045643945.1 Eubacteriales bacterium
TACACCTCATCCGCCTCGCAAGCTCGGCACCTTCCCCTCAAGGGGAAGGCTATGAAGTGCAGTGCGAACATTGGCGGCTCGTCGGCCGTACGCAGAATGTAAATTTAGATAATCCCCGATTGAAAGTTTTTGGTGCTACCTTTTTTCAAAAAGGTAGCAAAAAAATTCTAACACAAACTAACTCCCTACTCCGCTTTTTCTTTGACACAAGAGGCGCAAAGAAAAAGGCTTAGCAAAAAGAAACGCCGTTTTTATGGGCTCTGCCCAAACCCGCAAGCTTTTGAAAAAGCTTGACCAAAACTTTCCTGCGTGAGTGCGGTGCGAACATTGTTGGCTCGACCGTCGAGCGCAAAATGTAAATTTAGATAATCCCCGATTGAAAGTTTTTGGCGCTACCTTTTTTCAAAAAGGTAGCAAAGAAATTCTAACACAAACTAACTCCCTCACTTTATTTTATATTTCTCTATTTCCTCACATTTTCTCATATAATTCACAAAACGTTTACAATTATATGATATAATATACGATGTATAGTGTTCTTTAAATTGCGGAACTTAAAAATTACGGAAAGGAAATTCCTAAAATGATAAAAATCGAGCATCTCGTAAAAAATTACGGAAGCAACTGCGCCGTTGACGATATTTCAATCGAAATTCAAAAGGGCGAGATAGTTGGCTTTCTCGGACCGAACGGTGCGGGCAAAAGTACAACGATGAATATACTTACAGGTTATCTTTCGGCAACCGAAGGAACGGTTGAGGTTGCGGGCGTCAATATTCTTGACGACCCCCGCGAGGCAAAAAAGCATATCGGATATCTCCCCGAGCAGCCCCCTCTCTACCTCGATATGACGGTTGAGGAATATCTTAACTTCTCCTTTGAGCTTAAAGCCTGCAAACTTAACAAAAAGGAGCATCTTGCCGAAATCTGTGAGGTAGTTAAAATCAAGGACGTCTACAAGCGTCTTATTAAAAATCTTTCAAAGGGCTACCGTCAAAGAGTCGGAATTGCGCAGGCTCTTATCGGAAACCCCGAAATAATAATCTTCGACGAGCCTACCGTAGGTCTTGACCCGAAGCAGATAATCGAGGTTCGTAACCTTTTACGTTCGCTCGGAAAATCGCACACGGTTATTCTCTCGACCCACATTCTTCAAGAGGTTCAAGCCGTTTGCGACAGAATTATAATCATAAACAAGGGTAAAATCGTTGCCGACGAGCAGACCGAAAACATCACCCGCGCGGTAAACAGCAACCGTAGATTTCAAATTAAGGTATGCGGTCCTCAAAGAGAGGTTTATGCCGCTCTTAAGTCAAAGCCGGGTATAATTTACGTCGAGCAGCTCCCAAGTCGCGACGGTGACGCTTATATATTCAATATCGAAAGCGAGCAAGAGGTCGACGTCAGAAAGAGCCTTTTCTATATGTTTGCCGAGAAAAATTGGCCGCTTGTAGGTCTTGAGCCTCTTGGTATGAGCCTTGAAGACGTATTCGTTGCAATAGTCGACCAAAGCGCTCCCGAAAATCAACGCAATTACAAGCGTGAGAAGCAGGAGCGAGTAAGAGGCAAATCACCTCGACAGGCGCGCGCCGAGCAGGAAATGGCTAAGGCTATAACGCAAAAGAAATCCGAGCAGGACGGCGGTAAATACTCCGCTCTCCTTAATGACGAGGATGACGATTAAGGTTTAAAAAACACGAAGGGAAAACAGATTTATGCTTGCAATATTCAAAAAAGAATTGCGTTCATACTTTTTGAATGCAATAGGATACGTTTATCTCGGCGTATTTTTGGCAGTATCAGCGCTTTTGTGCTGCTACACCACGCTCGGCTCGGGCACATATGACACGTCGAATTATTTTTCATTTATTTCAATTATATTTATAATACTTATTCCGCTTCTTACAATGCGACTTTTCGCAGAGGAAAAGAAGCTTCGCACCGAGCAGCTTCTCCTCACCTCGCCCGTATCTATTGCGGGAATGGTTTTCGGAAAATTCTTGGCGGCGTTTACACTTTTCGCTATCGGAATAGTGCTTTCGCTCATCAATTTCATTCCTCTTTGCATCTACGCTCAGCTTGACGGAGTAAACGATGCTTACGCCTCAAGCGTAGGTCCTGTTGCGTCAATTATATTCTCAAATACGCTTGGACTCTTGCTTTTGGGAGCGGCATTTATAGCGGTTGGAATGTTTATTTCCTCACTTACCGAAAATCAGCTCGCCGCGGCAATTATTACCGTTGCAATAATCGGCACTATGCTTCTTTTAAACCTTGTAAACAGCTACGTTGACAACTACGTTATAAGATTTATAATAAGCTGGGTATGCTTTATGAGCAGATACGCACCATTCCAGTCGGGCATTTTCGACCCGTCCTCGCTCCTGTATTTCGTTTCTATTGCGGGAGTGTTCCTATTTCTCACTGCGCGTGTTTATGACAAGCGCCGTTGGGGTTAACGGTTAATTTTTAAGGAAAGGAACGCAAAAATAATGAAAATGAAAACCTCAACAGGACGCAAGATGCGCTACGGTGGTACTTCACTTGCTATCACCGCGCTTATAATTGCGGTCGTTATTATCCTTAATGCGATAATGACGCTTTTAACAAAAAGATTTATGTGGTACGGCGATATGACTCCCGACCTACACTTCACCATTTCCGACGAGTGCTTTGACCTTATCGGTGAAATAGCCGACGATGATATCAATTCCCCCGTTGAAATGATTGACAAATTCAGAGCAGACAACAAAGCCTATAACGCAGAAAACGGCTTAAGTGAGGGCGACGAGGGCTACCGTGACGAGAACGTAAAGGTTAACATCCTTTTCCCCGTCGAGCCTGATGCGCTTGAGTCCGATGATACAACGCTTTACGTTAAGGAAAATGCCGAGGAGCTTCGTGCGAAATTTCCCGACTATATAACAACCGAATACGTTAATTCAATAAGCAATCCCAAGAGATTTCAAAAATATCTCTCCTCTAACACAGAAAAAATAAGCCTTGACAGCATTATTATAGAGTGCGGCAGTGAATACAGAATTCGTACCCTACGCAGCTTCTATATTTTCGACAAGGAACAGCCTTACGCATACAACGGCGAAAAGGCGTTTGCTTCTTCAATTCTTGCGGTAACGAGAGCAGAAATGCCGCTCGCATGCTACACCGTAAACCACGGTGAAAAGTTCCCCATCTCGGCAGAGGTTGACGCAGACGGAAAAAATCTCGTTCCGTTCCTTGACGTGCTTGAAAATGCAGGCTACCGCGCTCAGCCTATCGACCTTTCAAGTGAGGAAATCCCCGCAGAGTGCCGCTTGCTTATAACCTTTAATCCCAAGCAAGACTTTATTTCGGGCAATAACGGACTTGAAAAGGAGGGCGAGCTTAAAAAGCTTGACGCCTACCTCGCGGCTCGAAACGCATTTATGGTATTCCTCGACCACACCACGGGCGAGCTTGAAAACCTCGAGGAATTTCTCGGCGAATGGGGTCTTGCGGTACGCCGCAACGGTAACGACCCTATCGTTGTAAAGGATGCTCAGCATTCAAACCTCAACAATTATGAGGCAATCATTGGTAACTATGACGAAAACGACCTTATGGACGGTTGGGCAGAGGGTCTTTCGGCAAAGGTAATATTCGAGGACGCTCTTGCAATCGAGTACGCAAGAGATTACAAAATTACCACTCAGCCCCTTAAGACCGACGAGAAAAAGACCTTTGAAATAGGCGGTAACGTCGCTTATAACCGAGCAGTATTTACAATGTTCAAATCTTATGAAACCGCATCGGGCTATGCTGCGGGAAGTGAGGTTGCAAAGGCTACCGCATCCGACCCCTTTAAGCTTATGGGCGTATCGGTTGAAACACACTACGAGCAAGAAAAATACTCGCTTATCGAGGACTCGGCATACGTTGTGCTTTGCGGCTCGACCGACTTTGCATCGGACAAATATCTTTACTCAAACTCCTACGGTAACGAGGACCTTCTCCTCTCTGTATTCCAGATGTGTGGACGTGAGCCTGTGCCGGTAGGTCTTGACTTTAAGGAATTTGCAAATTACGAAATAGAAGAAATTTCAACGGGTGACGCCACCAAATACATCGTTGCTCTTACAGTAGCTCCCATAGTTATCGCTCTTTGCGCAGGCGTATTCGTTTTGGTAAGGAGAAAGAACAGATGATAGAAAGCAGAGAACAGAGAAAAAAGTCCTCGCTTTTGCGAAGACGTAAGATAATAATTATTATCTCGGTTCTCCTCGTCATTATCTCGGGCGTTGCGCTCTACTTCGTCAACGATTACGTTAATAACGTAATTCCCTACGTTGACGAGGCGGACGGCACGACGTATTATATTAAATCGGTAAACGGCGTATGGAAAATGTACGATAAAAACGGCGTGCTTTTGCCCACCGAGGAAGCGTTTGGTTACTATGTAACCGAGTGCGGAACTCTGGTTGAGGTCAAGGACGATACAGGCGTATATTATACGAGAGCCGTTCCCGATACGAGTGACGGAGAGCTTACCGAATACGAAAAGGTGCTTATATTTAAGCACATCGAAACAAAAAATATTCGCTCTATCGAAATTCACAATCAGTCCGACGTATATAAATTTTATCGCTTTGATATTAATAATATGAGAGCCGATGATAAAGCCGACTTCGTGCTTAGCGGCTCACCGCTTCTAACCTTAAAAAAGGATACGCTTTCGGCACTTGCAGTAGCGGCAGGATATCCTCTTGCAACTATGCGTGTTGACGATTATAAAACGGTAGACGGACAAATAGACCTCGCCGAGTACGGACTCGCTCCCGAAAAGAGGACTAAAATCGAAAAGAACGAAAAGGGCGAGGAGATAACCGTTGAATACGATTACACCCCCACCTACTACATTCTCACCACTACAAGCGGAGAGAGATTTAAAATGATTATAGGCGATTGCCTTGTAAACGGACTCGGATATTACGCTCAATACGTTGAGCTTGACGGAGATGTTGAAAAGCCAAGAAATAAAATATACGTTCTCGGTGACTCTATCAAATATTCAATTCTCTCCGAGGCTAAGACCTATATCACTCCTGGTATCGCGTATCCCGTAACGCAAAACGATTACTTTGACGTTACCGACTTCGTTTTAAAGAAGAAGGTCGACGGCGCGTATAAGAGTATTTTGTCATTCTCCTTTATACCCACCGCAGACAGAACGGGAACTGTTAAGGGTAGCAAGCCCTACGTCTTTACCGACGAGCGCTCAAAGTCTTATCAGCCTAACTACGATAAGATAGACACCTGCTTGCTTGCGTTTATGCAACCCAATATTATTGATATTGCAGTGCTTTCACCGTCATCGGCAGAGCGCGCCAAGTACGGTCTTATGACAGAGGCGCTTGATGCTGAGGGTAATCCTATTCTCAACGAAAACGGCACGAAAAAGTATATTTATAATTCCGAATATACAATTTCCTTTAAGCGTACCGCTAAGGATAATGCAGGTAATAAGGTAAACTTCCTTCAGACGGTATATATTTCAAAGAAAAATCCCAACGGAAATTATTATTCCTATACCACGCTTGAATTTCTTGACAATACCGAAATGTCTAAGGTTACGGGTATTACCTTTGATATGATATGCGAGGTTTCGGCAGATACCTTCAACTTCCTCTCATACGATGAATTTGATTGGACCTATCCCTACGTTCTCGAAACGGGTATTAAATACGCAACCGACCTTAAGGTTACAACGCCTAACTACTCGGCTACCTTTAAGATAGATAATATCAAGAACGGAGAGGATAACGCTGTTGCAATAGTAGGAAGCGCGAGCGACGGTAAGAGCGCCGACACGTTCGGACTTCTTAAGTTTACCGATGCGCAGGGCAATAATTGGTTGGTAACGCAAACCGACGTCAAAGTATTCTCTCCCGACGGAAAAACCGAAATGGCGGCTACGGGTAAGCTTGCAGGAACTAACGATATAGGCGAGCGAGTTAAATACCTCGAAAAGCCTATCAAGGACGCAAGCGGCAACGTAATTTACGTTAAGCTTAACGAAATAAAGATAGACTACGCAAACGGTACAACAAAGTCATATGTAAGACATCAAACGATGATATTCAAGAAGCTCTATCAGAGCATTAACTCATTGGCTATTATCGACGATTATACAATGACAAAGACAGAGGAGGAGGCGCTTATCGCCGACCCGACAAAGTATCTTGCAACGGTATCGCTCACGAATAACGAGGGCGAAACGGTTACGGTCGACTTTTACTCGCTAACCTCGCGTAAGGCGTATATCGTAGTTAACGGAGAGGGCGGATATTACGTATCCACAAGCGCCGTTCAAAGAATTTTCGATAATTGCGCTAAGTTCTTTAACTGTGAGGATATTAAGTAAATAATTTATTGATTTTTTATATGGGTAAGGAATCTTCTTAAAAGAAGCTTTTCTTCCCCAAATCCCCCATTCTTCAAGAGCTTTGAAGCGTGGGGGATTTTTTTGCCGTAATAAGTGCGTTTGACGGACGAGAGCAGAATGTTATTTAAAATAACACCGATTGAAAGTTTTTGGCACTACCTTTTTTCAAAAAGGTAGCAAAAAATCCTTAAAACAAGCTAACTACAAAATCAAACGGTTTTAAGCGATATTTCACCCGTACTAAGATGCTTCACCGAGCCATCGGCAAGCTCAACGATAAGAGCGCCCTCGTCATTTATATCAAGAGCTGAAGCTATGTAGTCATTACCATTCTCGGAAAATAGGATTTTTCTGCCTATAACACAGGAAAGGCTACGGTATTTCGCCATATAATCCGCAAAGCTATTCTTTTCTATAACCGAAAGAAGCTTCTCGGCAATTCGGTTAGCAAGCGCATCTCTTTGCATATTAAGAGTATAAGAATCGGGATACTCGGGGAAAAGTGAAATTGCGATATCACGAAGACTCTCGGGAATTTGCGTATAAAGATTTATACCAAATCCAACCGCAACGTAGCGCTCACCGTCAACAACAAAGGACTCGGCAAGAATACCCGCAACCTTCTTTGACTGATAATAAATATCGTTCACCCACTTAATTTCACTTGAAATGCCGAAAAGCTCCTTTATCGACTCGACTGCGCAAACCGCCGAAACCGCAGTAGCGCGCAAAAACGCCTCGTCGCCTGCCTCTGCTTTCATAACCACCGTTATATAAACGCCCTTATTATCCGAAGAATAAAAGCTTCTGCCCATTCTTCCTCTGCCCTCAGTTTGACGCTCGGCAAGCAAAAGCGCAGGAAGAACACCGCCCTCGCTTACATAGCGCTTTGCCTCGTTATTCGTCGAATCTATTTCCTTAAATCTAACGAAATTATATTTCATTTTACAATCTCCTTTACAGAAAAAATTTCTTTCAAAATGCGTAGTAATTATAACACAGCATCGAAAAAATGTCAATACCGCAGATTGCTCCGAGATACCGTCGGCGAGCGGAGCTTTTATATTTTTTACAATATGATTAAAATAATTTAAAAAAATATCCGCTTTCTTTGTATTAAAATCTTGCAAAAATCCGCAGTATATGTTATAATTAAAATGATAAACTGTATAATTATGCCTTATTGAAAATAACCCCCAAAAATACAGTAAAAATACCGTAAAAAAACGAGGTAAATATACCCATTATGATAATTTTGGCATCAGGCTCACCGCGCCGCCGTGAGATACTTTCCGACCTTGGCGCAGAATTAAAGATAATAACCGCAGACGTTGACGAATCGAGCAACGAGCGTGACCCCGAGCGTCTTGCCGAGGCTCTTGCCATAAAAAAGGGGCAAGCCGTTTACGAAAAGCTTTTGCGTGACGGCTCAAGCGATGCGACTCTCCCGATAATTTCTGCCGACACCGTGGTTTTCTGCGAGGGCGAGATTATGGGTAAGCCCTGCGACCGTGCCGATGCCGAGCGAATGCTCAAAAAGCTTTCGGGCAAGGCTCACACCGTAACAACGGGCATCTGCGTTATATCAAACGGCGTTCCGTTTTCCTCATATCTTACCACGAGGGTTTTCGTTGACCCTCTCACAGATGAGGAGATAAACGCTTATATCGACACGCGCGACCCATTTGACAAAGCAGGCGCATACGGTATTCAAGGCGTTTTTTCAAAGCATATATCCAAAATCGACGGATGCTATTTCAACGTCGTGGGGCTTCCTATAAACGCCCTCTCAAAGCTTTTTATCAAGGCAACGGGAAAAGCGATAGGTTAATTATATAATTTTATAAATTTTACAAAATTTTGATGAAAGGAGCATACTATGGGAAAAGTAGTGGGAATAGATTTAGGCACTGTTAACACCGTTGTCTGTATGAAAAGCAGAGGCATAGTTTTACACACGCCAACGGTAGTAGCCATAAACAAATCCGACCGACAGATATGTGCCGTCCATACAAAAGCGCATAGTATGCTTGGAAAAGCACCTGCGGGAATAGAGGTAATAAAGCCTCTGCGCGACGGAGTAATTTCTCACCCCGACGTCACCGCAAAGCTTATAAGGACATTTTTTGAATATATAGACGCAATATCCTTCTTCTCTCGCCCCTCGGTTATCGCTTGCGTTCCCTGCAAGGTTACAGAGCTTGAAAAGCGCGCGGTTGAGGATGCGATATTTGAAGCGGGAGCGCACTCGGTTGCGCTTATAGACGAGCCGCTCGCCGCCGCTATCGGAATAGGTGTTCGCGTTAACGAGGCAAAAGGAAATATGATAATCGACATCGGTGGCGGAACTACCGAGGTTGCGGTTATCAGCACGGGCGGAATAGTTAACACACATTCAACTCGCGTTGCGGGAACTCAACTCGACGAGGCTATTATTTCATATCTTCGTCGCAGACGCGGAATACGCATAGGCGAATCTCAGGCAGAGGCGCTTAAAATAAAGATAGGCTCGGCTCACCCATCCTGCGACAGAGGCGAAGCGACAATTTCGGGTCACAGTCTTGAAAACGGACTCGGAACGCAGATGAAAATTCATTCCTCGGAAATACGCGAGGCAATATCCCCCTGCCTTGAGCAGATAATACAAACCATAAAAAAGACCCTTGAGCTGACAGCCCCCGAGTTATCTGCGGACATATCCGAAAAGGGTATAGTCCTCACGGGCGGATGCGCGCTCCTACCAGGTATCGACAAGCTTATCACAGAGCAAACCAAATTAAAGGTTAAAATCGCTCCCCATCCGCTTGAAAGCGTTTGCCTTGGCATATTACGAATAATCGAGAGCGAGGGCAAAATGGGCAATCTTCTTCAATACAGAGGAAGATAATTGAGTTAAGAGGCAAAAGATAATAAGCATAGGAAAGGACAAAAACGATGCATAAAGAGGTTATCGAGAGCATCACCGAAGAAGAAAAAGAAGAAAAAGTAGATAAAGAAGCAGAAAAACTTTTATCGGCGCTCAAAAAATCGAAAAAAATATATATAGCGGCGCTTTCGGTATCGTCTGCAATCGGACTTGGCGCAATAATCAGCGCAGTGCATTTTCACGTTTCCTTTGGCGTGCTTTTAATGGCGCTTGCGGTAATTACCTATCTTGCGATAGTAATTAATATGCTTTACTCTATATTCGGAATAGCGTACAGCTCTTATCAAGGCGGAATGAAGATTACCGCGCTTTACGGAAAGCATCGAGAGGTAATATATATTCCCGACAAAATAATGCTTCTTACCGTAACCGAAATCGGAGATAAAGCCTTTACGCACGAAAGCTCTAAGAATATTCGTGAAATACATCTTCCGAAAACTCTTTTAAAAATCGGCAAAAGCGCATTTGCAAATCTCCCCGCACTCACCGACGTATATTACGAGGGTAACGAGGCTCAATGGAAAAAGCTTTCACGCTTAGCTCCCCTTGAGGGCGTTACGCTTCACTTCAATTCACCTATTCCAAGGCTTGAAAAGAAGAAAAAAGATAAAAAAGTAAAAAATAAAAAAGACAAAAAATCAAAAAACAAAACTAAAGCATTCACAGAGGTAGATAGCGCACAATGAAGCTTTTTAAATCAAAAGCGTTTATTATATGCCTTGTCTGCGCAATCGTTTTAACGCTTATTCCCACAATGCTTGCGGCTTTTGGCGGAACAGACCTGCTCCGCTCCTTTGCGGGAACGCTTGCAAAGCCATTTACCCTCGTCGGCTCTAAGGTTGCCGAGGCGTTTAACGGCTTCGTTGACGTTTTTGCCGACTATGACCGACTAAAGGAAGAAAACGAAAGCCTTAAGGAGGAGCTTGAAGCGTATAAGGAAAAGGAATACGACGAGCAGCTTCTTAAGGAGCAAAACGATTGGCTCAAGGATTACATTAATTTCCGTGCAACCAATCCCGATTTTAAGCTTACCGATGCAAAAATCATTTCACGCGAGGCGGGAAATTACGGCACTGTAATAACCTTAAACAAGGGAACGGCGCACTCAATTAAAAGAAATATGCCTGTTATAACCGCCGACGGCTTGCTTGGCTACGTCAGCGAGGTTGCGCTCGACTGGTGCAAGGTTACGACGGTAATCGAGGCAAAGAACTCTATCGGCGTTTACTCCGAGCGTCAGGGCAAGCAGGGAATTTTAAGCGGCGACGTTGAGCTTCGCGAGGAGGGACTTTGCAAAATGTCCTTTATTGACGGAGCGGACGGTGTTCAGATAGGCGACAAAATATTCACCTCGGGCGGCTCAAAGAGCATCTATCCCGCAGGACTTTACTTAGGCTCGATAAGCGAGCTTAAAATCGACGAAATAACGGGCGAGGCGGTTGCAACCGTTGCTCCGAAAATAGATTTTACCAAGCTTTCGGAAATCTCCGACGTAATGATAATATGTGGCTATTCGGGGGTTAAATAATATGACGAAAAATCGACCCCAAAGAGGAAAAGCGCGCCAATTTCAAGCGCCGAGAGTTAATTTAAAAATAGAAACCACAAAAAGAATAGTCATTTTCTCGATTGCAACGGTAATTTTAGGAGCTGCTCAATGCTCTTTCTTTTCACTGCTCGAGATATGTCCTGAAACTCCCAATTTAATGCTTGGACTTATTCTTGCAATAGCCCTTTGCGACAACGAAAAATCGGCTATGGCGGTATCTGTCGGAGCGGGATTCTTCATAGACGCAATCGGTGGCGGAGCTTTTGCCCTTACCCCTATTATTTATTTTATATACGCAATAATCATCGGAGCAGCATCGCAAAAGGTATTAAACGGCTTTCCCGCATATCTTCTCCTTATGCTCCCGACTCTGCTTTACGGAGCTATCTCAACGCTCACTCTGACTTGGCTATACAACGGAGCGCTCGGTAGCGGCATTCTCTCAACGGTTTTGCTTGAAGCGCTTTGTACCTTTATTCTTTGCCTGCCGATATATCCGTTAACAGTGCTTGCAACGAAGCCGCTTTCAACGCATAATAAATTTAAATTTTAAAAATCTTAAGAAAAGGAGCAGTTATGACTCAAAAAATCAAATACAAGCCCGACGAATCGGGATTTTTAACGCAAGAGGATACAAAAAGCTATTATTCAAGAGTAGGAATGTTCTGCTTCTTGGTGGGAGCCGTATCATTTGCAATATCGCTCTTGGTAAGCATAATAATATTCAAATTCTTTCCGTGGATAATTGAAAACGAAACGCTTCTTTCAATCGTCGACTATGCGATGTCCTTTTTAGCAATATACTGTATAGCGACACCGATTGCCTTTCTTGCAATCAAGCCCTTGCCTAAAACCCGACCGATAAAGGAAAAAATGAAGCTTACGCACCTTCTCGGAGCGCTTTGCGTTTGCTTTACGGCTATGCAAGCAGGCTCTTATATCAGTGCCTTTTTGATAGCAGGAGCTGAAGCGATAACGGGTAAAACCTTAACAAATCCCGTAGAAGCGAGCCTTTCAACAGGAAATCTTCTTCTCAACGCCCTTTTCATAGGAATAATCTTCCCTATTCTCGAGGAGCTTTTATTCAGAAAACTGCTTTGCGGAAGATTGCTTGCTCTCGGTGAAAGAAAAGCGATAATTATTTCCGCGGTAATCTTCGGACTCATACACGGAAACCTCTTTCAGTTCGCTTACGCCTTTTTCATCGGACTCGTTTTCGGATATATTTACGTTAAAACAGGTAAAATTATCTACACGATGATTTTCCACTGTATTATAAACCTTTTCAGCGGAGTTTTTGCTCAAATAGTTCTTTCACACATTTCGGTAGAGCAGCTTGAAGCGCTACTCGACGAAATTTTCTCAAATCCCGCTGTCTTCAATGACCCCGAGGCTCTTTGGGCGTTGATTTCACCCCATCTTTTAGGACTCATTCTCTACGCTATTTATTCCAATATTATGATGATACTTTCAACGGTTGGAATTATAACCCTATTTATTGTGGTAATTAATAGAAAAATAACCTTTGAGCAGGGCATTTTGCAGACGCCTAAGGAGCATCGCTTTGCAAACTTCTTCCTTACAGGAGGAGTTGCCGCCGCTATCGGCTATATCGCCCTCAGATTTTTGTATTCTATTATTTCGTAAAGGTTAGCTTGTATCAAGAATTTTTGCTACCTTTTTGAAAAAAGGTAGCGCCAAAAACTTTCAAACGGGGAAGATTTAAATAACATAGTGCGTTCGACCGTTGAGCAATAGATGTTCGCACTGAACCCACGCGTGAAAGTTTTGGTCAAGCTTTTTCAAAAGCTTGCGGGTTTGGGCAGAGCCCATAAAACGGCGTTTCTTTTTGCTAAGCCTTTTTCTTTGCGCCTTGTGTGTCAAAGAAAAAGCGGATAAGGAAGTTAGATTGTGTTAGGAATTTTTGCTACCTTTTTGAAAAAAGGTAGCGCCAAAAACTTTCAATCGGGGAATGGTTTAAATAACATTCTGCGCTCGACGGTCGAGCCGTCAATGTTAGCACCGCACCCACGCGGGAAAGTTTTGGTCAAGCTTTTTTAAAAGCTTGCGGGTCTGGGCAGAGCCCATAAAACGGCGTTTCTTTTTGCCAAGTCTTTTTCTTTGCGCCTTGTGTGTCAAAGAAAAAGCGTATAAGGAAGTTAGATTGTGTTAGGAATTTTTGCTACCTTTTTGAAAAAAGGTAGCGCCAAAAACTTTCATTCGGGGATTGTCTAAATTTACATTTTGCGCTCGACGGTCGAGCAGCGAAGCGAGTGATGCGGTTGACGGATGAGGTGTCATTATGCTTTTTAAGTTTTTCAAAAGATAACGTCTCTATTTTTCATAAAACAAAATAAAAAAGAGATTTCCGAAGAAATCCCTTTTCTATGTAATTATTTAATTACCAAAATTAATTAGCTGCTCTGTCGATTGCCTTATTGATAGCATCCTGAGCTAAGCAATAAGCTACAATGCCGAAGCCAAAGAGCGAAAGAACAAGGTAAATGATACCCGAGGAGCTCTTTTCACCTACAACGATGTCACGCTTCTCACCAATCTTGTATGCCCAGTAATATTCGTAAATACCACAGGTAACGAGTGTAAGCACGAAAGCCATACCGCCGCTTGTGTCGCTTGTTCTGCCCGACGCCTTATTCATATCGTTTGTAAGAACGATAAACCAATAAATGCCGTAAATACCGCAGGTAACGATAGAAAGGATGATAGCGGTTACAATCGATCTTTTCTGAAGACCGCTTACGTTAGTGTTTGCCGCTTCTTCCTTCTGATTTTTAAGCGAAACTCCGCAGTTTACGCAGATAACTGCCTCGGGGGCTACCGCATTTCCACAGTTGGGACAAAATGAATTACCCTTACCTGCTTCAACGCCGCACTTTAAGCAGACAGCCTGATTATCGTTCATCTGCTCGCCACAATTTCTACAATACATCAATGTTTCCTCCAATGTGTGATAATTTATTATAAAATATATTTATAATCTTAAAGGTTTGCGAAAATGTCAAAATACTTACTCAATATGCTTGTTAACATTCCCGCCGAAAGTCCTATTATAGAAAGAATAAGACCTGCGGTGCATTGTTTTTTGCTCGACTCATACTGACGTCCAAGGGTTGAAACAACGATGCCGCCAATTCCCAGCATTATGCTTAATTCAAATTCAAGAAGCGAATTAAAGAATATCGAGAAGACTCCCAAAAGGATAGCCGCAACGCCCATTACAACGGCGGTCGGATTTTTTTCGAGCATAGGCTTAGGAGGCTTTGTGGCTGCTCCGCAATTTAAGCAAACCTCTGCCTTTTCGGGTAAAGCAGTTCCGCACTGTTGACAGAATTTGCTGCCCTTATCCTTTTCAACTCCGCATTTTAAGCAAACAACCTGCTTTTCGTTTAATTGCTCACCGCAATTTTTGCAATACATAATAAAACCCTCCTTACGGTTTATTTTGTACATATAAATTATAGACTTATTTTAACGATTTGTCAATACCTTGTTTAAAAAATGTTCCGAAGCACGCCATATAGCAAAGCGAGAACAAGCTCCGCATAGAGAAATATCTCCCATTTACCCATTTTTCTGTTGCCGTGCTTGATAAATTTAACCTCGCAGGCGACGAGATAGGCAATAAGAAACGGTCCTGTAATGAATAAGAACGGATTATACCAAAATGCCGAAACAAAATCGAGCTTAACTATTGATATAAGCATTCTCGTTACACCGCATCCGGGACATTCAAGCTTGGTTATTGCATGAAAAACGCAGGGAATACCAAGCCCCGTGCAAAGCACGAATACAAGATAGACAAGCGCTATTCCAAAAATAACGCCGTATTTAATTAGTGTGCTTTTTAGACGTTTTTTTTGGTCAGTCATAGAATTTAATGCCTTTTTGTTAATTTTTGATGATTTTGAGGAAACATCTTCTGTAATTATTGTATCACATTTGTATTTATGAGTCAAGAGCTTTTTTAAAAATATAGAGTTTTTTAATATTTTTTTAAAAAAGTATTGACAAAGCATTTTCACTGTGGTATAATATTACACGTTGTGGGGCATCGCCAAGCGGTAAGGCAACGGACTCTGACTCCGTCATTACCTAGGTTCGAATCCTAGTGCCCCAGCCAGAAAAAAGACCATCTCACTTGTGAGTTGGTCTTTTTTCAATGAAGCGCACCTGCGGTGCATTAAGCGAGTTGCGTAGCAACTCATGAAGCAGCCTTCGGCTATGAAGCGTTGCTTCGCAACATGGAGAAGTTACCGTGCGCTTCGCTTCATGGCGGCAACGCCGCCGTTTCATAGAAGCCGCAAGGCTTCTGCTTCATATTCGCGAAGCGAATGCTTCATTAAATCGCCCCCAATTTTCCACAAACGCCTTGCAATCTCCCCGATTTTATGCTATACTAATCGCAGAAAGGAAGTGTAAACATGAAAATCAAAAAGCTTATATTTATTTTCTTGTCCATTGCAATTTTAATTGCCTGTGTTTTTTCTGTAATCTTTAATGAAAATGCCGCAATTTCAATCAATTCTGCTCCAGCATTGGCATTTGGTGTTTGTTCTGTTGTTTGGGCTATTATTGCCTTTTTAAATAAGGAGCATGGCAATGCTTTCTTATTGGGAAAGAATAAATTATTTATTACTTTTTTGCGTTCGCTAGAAGAGAATCACGATACAGATAACGATGAATACAAAAAGGAATTTGCGCTTTCTGCATTTATCTTCTGTGCGTCCATTCCGTTCTATATACCGCTTGCGTTTTTTGCTAAAAACTTTTACACAGCACTTTCTTCGGCGCTTTCTGTGACGATGTTGAGAATTGTGTTGACATTTGCGTTGGTGCTGGTCCCTCGCATAATTAAAAATGCGCACGACAAAAAGAAGGCTCGCATCAAGGATGAGGCAGATAGAAAAGAGCAAGAACGTCGTGAATCCATGGGAAAATGGAAATGATATAACAAAAAAGTCATCTATTTCGGTCACCAAACACAAAAAAATTCCTCGGACTTGTTCCGAGGATATTTTTTTACCTCTTCACTTTTCACTTTTCACTCTTCACTTTTCTCTCCCAACGAGGAATTTTTTTGGCAAGTAATAGGTAATAGTGAATAGTGAAGAAGTAAGGTAGCGTTTTGCGGTGGCAAAACGCATTTTTTATTGTAAATATTGAAAAGTAAAAGGTTTTATGCTATAATAAACGCAGAAAGGCGGTGTGATAATGAAAAAAGCATTAAAGTTTTTGAAAAAGAACATTCAATCATCTATGAATTTACAAGAAATGATAACTGTCTTTGAAGAAATGAGTAAATTGCCGATCAAAACAGACGACGATACACTTTTGTTGGATACCTGTTATTATGATCCTACCTTCAGTGGAAAGATTGTTCATATTTTTTCTCTTGTTAGACAAGTACCAGATTCAAAAGGTGAATACTATCAGCTTCGTTTGGAGATAACACTTGAAACGCAGGAAACCGAAATTGCTTTTCCTGCTCCAATTTGGAGTGATGCAATCAAGGGGCAAGATTTCTTTGAGGTTGTCAGAAATTCACTCCCATACCAACAAGCAATAAAACAAAAAATAATTAAAACAGAAGTCCATCTGGATAGAACATAACCCGTTTGAGTTCGAATCCTAGTGGCAAACCTCGAAAAATATCTTTTTCGTAGTCTTGCAATCTCCACGATTTTATGCTATACTAATGTTACCACACGAAAAACAGACTAATTAATATGTTAGCTAACGGTCAGCAGAAATTTGCGATCCAAGATATCAAAGTATCTTTGGCAAAACAAAGAGGTTTATATGGGTATTGAAAGTTTTTATGCAAATATTAAAATTGAAAATATTAACATAGAAGATT
>JAZRGA010000030.1:0-8795 GCA_045643945.1 Eubacteriales bacterium
AGACGTATGTTATTTGCACCGAGAAGGTGACGCTTGAGATAATGATACTTGGAACTGAGCTGATTGAGGAGAAGTAAAGGTATTTTGTAAACAAAAAATAAAAAGATATATATATCGATTGAAAAACTTTGTTAAAAACGCACAATAACTTATACTTGATTTTAGCACATTTTTTTGATATACTATTTATGATATTGAAAAATATTATTAAATACGGATAAGATTAATTGATTAATATAATATTGAGGTAATGTATTATGGTAAGTAAAGTGGTCACTATTACAAATAACGTAGGCTTGCACGCAAGACCCGCTACATTTTTTATTCAAAAAGCAAATACCTTTAAGTCTTCTATTTGGTTAGAAAAGGACGAGCGTAAGGTTAATGCAAAGAGCCTTCTCGGTGTACTTTCGCTTGGTATAGTACAGGGAACGTCAATTTCAATATCTGCAGACGGTTCAGATGAGGCCGATGCGGTAAACGGTCTTGTCGAGCTTATAATGACCGGCTTGCCTGAGCAGGTATAAAATTAAGGGCTGTTGAATAACAGCTCTTTATTTTTTAAATTTTAAAGCGTATGGTACTTGATTTTTAAACGGTGAGAAAGGAGAATGTTATGCCTCAAACACAAAAAAGACTTGCGGAATTGTTGAATAAGGCAAACGATCTTCCGCTTACCCCCGGCGTGTATATAATGAAGGATAAAAACGGAACGGTTATATACGTTGGAAAATCGAGAAAGCTTAAGAACCGTGTTTCTCAGTATTTTCAAAACAGTAAAAAGAATTTCAAAACTGCTAAAATGGTTTCGGCTGCAGAGGATTTTGAATATATTCTTTGCGCAACCGAAATTGAAGCATTGTCACTTGAAAATACATTAATTAAAAAATATTCACCCAAGTATAATATAAAGTTAAAGGATGCTAAATCTTATCCTTATATTAAAATCACCGATGAGGAATATCCCAAAATCGTATTTACAAGAAACAGAAAAAATGACAAGGGAAAGTATTTTGGACCTTTTTCGGGTGCTTCAATCGCATATTCGATTTTAGATATTCTTCATAAATTCTTAGGCATACCGAATTGCAAAAGAAGATTTCCGCAAGAAATAGGAAAGCAGCGCCCTTGTCTGTATTACCAAATGCGGCAGTGCTGCGGTCTTTGCACAGGAAAAATTTCAAAAGAGGATTATTCGTCGCTCATTAATTGTGCCGCAAACATTCTAAGAGGTAATATAAATTCATCGGTTTCTATGCTTGAGGAAAGGATGCTTGCGTTTGCCGAGGAGGAAAACTATGAAGCCGCCGCAAAATGCCGTGATACTATTAAAGCGCTTACAAGCTTGAACGAAAAGCAGAGCGTTGTTGCTTCTCCCGACGTTAATGCAGACGTATTCGGATTTTACGGTGATGACGTAGCGGCTTGTATGTCGGTTATGTATATCAGAAACGGTGTTGTGAGTGATAAAGCCGATTTTGTATTTAATAATGAGGCGATAACCGATTCCGAGGCTTTAAGCGCTTTTTTGATAGAGCATTATATCGACAAAGAATATATACCTAAATCCGTTATACTATCCTTTGAGCTTGGCGATGACGATATTCTTGCCATTGAGGGGTTTTTGTTTGAAAAGGTCAATAAGCGTATAACTGTCAAGAAAGCAGAGCGTGGTACGTTTAAGGAGCTTGCAACGGTAGTCAAGGATAATGCAACAGAAAAGATACGTCAGCTTAAGCTTCAAAATCAAAAGGATGAGAGCATCCTTATTTCGCTTGCAGAGCTTTTAAGCTTGGAATCTCTCCCTGAGCGCATTGAGGCATATGATATCTCTAATCTTGGAGGCGAGAATATTACCGCGGGTATGGTTGTTTATAAGAACGGACACCCAGCGAAAAACGATTATCGATTATTTAACATAAAAACTGTAAGTGGCGCTCCCGATGATTATGCGTCTATGAGGGAGGCGATACGCAGGAGAATAAAGCATCTAAAAGAGGATTCATCATCGTCATTTGCCGAATATCCCGATCTTATGCTTATTGACGGAGGTAAGGGTCACGTTTCTGTCGTTAAAGAGGTTTTGAACGAGGAAAATATTTATATTCCGGTTTTCGGAATGGTTAAGGATGAATTTCATAAGACTCGTTCACTGTGTACCGAGCAAGATGAGATAAATATTGCGCGCGAGCAAGCTATTTTTATGCTCATATACCGAATTCAGGAGGAGGTCCACCGATTCACCGTTGATAAGGTTATGAAGGCAAAGAGAAGCACACTCACTCATTCCTCACTTGAAAAAATAGACGGAATTGGTCCTGCAAAGGCAAAAAGACTCTTGGGAGCGTTAGGCTCGTTTACTGCTGTGAAAAAGGCGTCCGAGCAGGAGCTTTTGGCGGTAAAAGGAATAAGCAAGGCGGATGCGGCTAAAATTTATCAATATTTCAATTCTAAACGGTAAGAATTTACAAATAAGGATTTAACAGATATGAGAATAATAACAGGTAAAGCAAAGGGAATTGTACTAAAAACACCTAAGGGCGATTCAACGCGTCCGACCGCAGAAAGAGTTAAAGAGGCGGTTTTTTCTATGCTTCAATTTGATATTGAGGGAAGAAGTGTGCTTGATCTTTTCGCAGGCTCTGGTCAAATGGGACTTGAAGCATTAAGCAGAGGCGCTCTTAAAACCACTTTTGTCGATAAATCGAGAGATGCGGTGGCACTTATAAAGGAAAATCTTCAAAAAACTAAGCTTTCGGAAAGCGGCGAGGTTTTTCAATCGGATTATCTTGATTTTATAAGACGTAGCGCAGGAAAGCAATATGATATTGTGATAGTCGACCCGCCGTATGCTTTAAAAATGTATAATCCTGCGTTAAGGGCTATGCTTTGCGCTAATATGCTTAAGCCTTCAACACTTATCATATGTGAGAGCGGAGAGGACGAAATATTTAACGGTGATGCCGAGCTTCAAGAAAAATTTGAAATAGCAAAGCAAAGTAAATACGGTAATACCTTTATAACTGTTTTAAAATTAGCAAAAGAGGATTAAAGCATGAAATTTAAGAATACCGTAGCAATAGTTCCGGGAAGCTTTGACCCTATTACAAACGGACATCTATTTGTGATAAGGGAAGCCGCAAAGCTGTATGATAAGGTTTTCGTAGCGGTTATGATTAATGCGAATAAGCAATATACCTTTACTCTTGAGGAGCGTACAAAAATAGCTAAAGCTGCCACCCTCGACATTCCGCAAGTCGAGGTCATATCGTCAAGCGGATGGCTCTATGAGCTTGCAAAATTGCTCGATGCAGATGCAATTGTTAAGGGATACAGAAATGATATTGACCTTAAGTATGAGCAGGAGATGGCAGAATTTAATAAAGCTCACGCACCGAATACAGATACAGTGTTAATAAAAGCATCCGAGGGGTTGTCTTTAGTCAGTTCAACGGTAGTTCGTGAAAAAATGAAAAATAACGAGGATATAAGCGACTTACTGCCCAAAGAGGCACTCGATGTGATATATGATATTTTATCAAATAAATAGTTAAAGCCGAGAGAAAATACAGCTTTGTATGATCTCTCGGCAATATTTTTACAGTAAAATACAGATAAGTCCGTTGCTACCCTCGTTTATTATTCTTTCGAGCGTTTCAGCAAGCTTAAGTCTTGATTCCTCGGGCATATGATCGAGCTTTGAATAAAGACCGTCATTTATAAGCTCGTAAAGAGTTTTTCCAAACATATTTGAATTCCAAAGCTTTTGCGGGTCGGCTTCAAATTCCTTGAGCATATATTTAACCATTTCTTCGGATTGCTGTTCAGTTCCGACTATGGGATTTATTTCTGTCTTTATGTTGGCTCTGATAAGGTGTATAGACTCTGCGGAAGCGGAAAGCTTAACTCCGTAACCACCGTTTTGCTTGATTATTACAGGCTCATCAAGCTTCAACTCCTCTTTAGTAGGCATAACGATACCGTATCCCTTTTCGTCGGTCATCTTTAACGCCTCTGAAACTCTTTCGTATTGCAGCTTCATAAGAGCAAGCTCTCGCATAGTCGAAATAAGCTCGCATTCGTTATTTATATCAAATCCTGTAAGCTCACTTAGCGCCGAATAGTATAGCTCGTCGGAAAAGCTGAGGCCTATTCTTGCAGAGCCTGTTCCGAGGTCGATATCCAAAACAACGTATGAATCGATAAATTCATTATTGTTGATTTTTTCCAAGGACGATTTTATATCTCCTATACGGTTAACCTCTTGCGCTATTTGCGATATACTGCTTCTGATAGAAGATTTTATGGGGTGTAATCCGTCAAGCGCAGATATCCAAGACGGCACGTCGAAGCATATTTCGGCAATCGGGAATTCATTAAGAACTAACTCAAGTATATGAGAAATATCCTCAAAATCAAGGTCTGCGCAGCTTACAAGAGCGACGGGGGCTTTATATTTTTCTTCAAGCTCGTAGGCAAGCGCTAAGGCGGAGTCGGAGGTAGGCTCGGCAGAGTTTAAAACGATAGCAAACGGCTTACCAATGGATTTAAGCTCGGCTACAACACGTTCCTCAGCGGGAATATAGCTCTCGCGCGATATTTCGCCAATCGTGCCGTCTGTTGTAACAAGAATGCCTATGGTTGAGTGATCCTTTATAACCTTTTCTGTACCGTATTCTGCGGCTTTAACAAAAGGCATAGGTTCTTCCTGCCAAGGCGTGTTAACCATTCTTTCCTGACCGTTTTCAAGCGTACCGAGTGCCTCGGAAACAATATATCCAACGCAGTCTATCATTTTTACGCGCATAGATATATTGTCCTCAAATTTAATCATTACCGCCTCGTCGGGAACGAATTTGGGTTCGGTTGTCATTACAGTCTTACCCGCCGCCGATTGTGGCATTTCGTCCTTTGCTCGTTCCTTTGAATATTGATCGTCTATGTTGGGTAACACAAGCGATTGCATAAATCTTTTTATAAATGTAGATTTACCCGTTCGCACGGGGCCGACTACACCGATATATATGTCGCCGCCCGTTCTTTCTGCAATATCTTTATAAATAGAATGCTCCATAAAAAATCCTCCCGATATAATTACATTAAAATATACGGGAGGGTTTGTTATTTTAGAACTAATATTTAAGTTAATAATTAATTTTCTTCATCATCACTGCTATGTTCTTTGTCGAGAGGCGTAAAATTATCCTTAGGCAAAGGCTTTTGAGAGGAAAGGGGATTGTTTTCCATAGCTTGCTCCATATTTTTATTGCTAACGTGTGTATATATCTGCGTAGTATTAAGCTGCTCATGGCCAAGTATATCCTTTAGGACTCTTACGTCGACTTGACCCGTTTGATACATAAGCGTAGCCGCGGTGTGCCTTAGCTTGTGAACGGAGTAATGCTTTGATTCAAGTCCCGCAAGCTCAAGATATTTATACACCAACCATTGAACGGTTTTAACGCTTATTCTTTGCTCGCGGTTGCTTAAAAACATAGCGGGAGAATTGGATTTAGCGTGAGCAGCACCCGTTCTTTCTAAGTAATAATCCGAAAGAGCCGCTTTGCAGGCGCTATTTAGATAAATAATGCGTTGCTTATTTCCTTTACCCGTAACCGTCATCGAACGAAACTCACGGTCTACGTCGTTAAGATTTATCCCTGCAAGCTCAGATACACGCATACCGCAATTGAGAAAGAGGGTGATGATTGCATAATCTCGCACACGCGACTTTGATTCACGGTCATTTTTTACCGCCTCTAAAAGAAGTAGGCTTTCTTCAACCGATAAAAATTTAGGTAAAGAGCCTTTTTGCTTTGGAGATTCGATGTTGATTGCGGGGTTTTCTTCGATCATCATTCTTTTTACTTGAAGATATTTAAAAAATCCCTTTAGCGCGGATAGCTTGCGAGCTTTTGCGGCGGCAAGATTTTTCCTCGTTCCGTCGGCATACATTAAAAACTCGTAAATATCCTCTTGAGTTATGTTTTTTATATATTCCAAATCTATTTTACTGATGTCGATTTTTTCAAACTCCTCGGATTGATAGTCAATGCCGCGTTCTCTGGCGAGCATAAATCTAAAAAACGTCCTGAGGTCGAGTAGATATTCCGATATTGTTTTTTCGGATGCGCTTTGTATAGCCGATTTATAAGATGCAAATTCTCTCACTAAGGAGGGAAGTGTCTTAAGCTCTACTGAATAATTCATAAATTTTACTCCTAAACGGTAAATTAATTATCAATAAAATGTAAATTTTCATATTTTTTGTTGAAAATCGCTCTCATATATATTATAATCTATATTGAGCAGAAAATCAAGAGTTGTTTTTGACGGAGGACTAATGAAAAAGTTTTTTCACGATTATTCGTACAGTGTCGTTAAGATGCTTATAAATCAAATAGCAATCGCTATATTCGGAATGTCGCTTACCTTTGCAACCGTTAGCGCACACGGTGATAGCGAATCTTTCGATACGTTTACACTTATAGTGAGCATTTTTTCCGCACTTTTTTATTTATTTTTGATTTATAATATGGCGTGGGAAATTGGCGCAAAGGATAAAATATCCGTTGACGTCAAGAAAAAGCCGTACAGACCTTATCTCGGAATAGTTCTTTCACTACTTGCTAACATTCCTAATATTATACTTGTAACCGTTTATGCTTTGACAACATTTTCGGGTGCAGAGCAAGCTAAGGGTATTGTAGGACTTATTTCCTGCTTTGCGAACGGTATGTATTGGGGAACGATGATAGTGTTTAAGCTTCAAGGCTTTTGGGTGTCTTTCCTTATAGCAATCATTCCTGCCGTAGTTGCATCGGGACTTGCTTATTTTCTCGGTCATAAAAACTTCAAGTTCTTTGGATTTATTACTAATAAAAAGCCTACCGTTTCTAACGAAAGACCTAATATGAAATAAAACTATAAATAAAATCAAAAATATAAAGCAGACTGTAAACAGAGTACGGCTTGTGTCCGAATTACTCCGCTTACGGTCTGCCTTTTATTTCCAAAGCTTAATATACCTTACGTTTTTCCTTCGACGGAATTTAACGTAATCGAAATATAGGAATATTGCAAGAGAGGGAATAGCAATCAAGGCAAAGATTAAAAAATATCCGCTAATTAAGAAGCTTTTCATATTTTTCATAAAGATAAGAAATGAATTTTCTTTAAAGGAATTGCTTGAAATTATGCGAGTAGACCCGATTAGCTTGCCATCTAAATAGATGTTTACTCCGCCCAATACGTCGCCCTCATTAATGGGTGCTATTAATTCTGTGTCGTGAAAATATGCGCGATATTCAAGGCGTTTCTTTAAATCGGTATTCTTTGGAATGAATGCAAAAACGTCGCTTTCGGTAACGCAGGAAACCGAGATATTCTTTTCGGTGCTCAATGCGCAATCAATAGGCAGCGATGATATTTTTTCGTTTTTGGAGCTTATTTTTATACGCCCGAATTTAGATGTTGCTTTGCTTATAAGCTCGTTAGCTATTTTATATGAGTATATTTCACGATTTTCGTATTGCGCTCCCATAATCACGCAAAGATAGGTTGCTCCGTTGGGCTTCATAAGCGTCGAAACAACGTATCCACCCTTGTCAGTGCTTCCCGCATTTAATCCGCAAGCATATTCATTGAGATATTGCGTTGCGGTAAAATGACTTATTAATGCATTTCTATTGTAGATAACGGCTTCGTTTCCGTTATAATCGGTATAAAAATAATTTTTAGTAGAGCTGATGTCAAGATATAAAGAATTTCTTGCGGCTATCTTAGAAAGTATGGCAATATCAAAAACGGTAGTCTGCGCACCGTTTTCGTCAAGTCCCGTAGGATTTTTATAAATCGTCGCAGCCATATCGAGCTTAGTTGCGTATTTGTTCATTTCTTTAACAAATTCTTCAATAGAGCCACGGCAGATAACCGCTAAGGCTTGAGCTGCATCATTGCATCCGCCGCATATAGCGCCGTACATTAAGTCTTTAACGGATAATACCATACCCGCTTTTAATCCCATAGACGTTCCGCTATGTCCGACAAGCATTTCCTGTGTTACCGTTATTCGCTCGTCGAGCCTATTACTTAAGCTTTCGCAAGCGATAAGCCCTGTCATTATCTTAACAGTTGATGCGGGGTATATTATTTTCTTTTCGTTTTTTGAATAGAGAACCGATTTGGCGTCATAACTGTAAAAATAAATCGCATCGGCATATTGTGCGTTATCACATTCAATCTCGAACGCTGATTTTGCCGAGGTAAAAACAGGGAAAGCGAGCAAAAACGAAGAAAGCAGAAAAATGAAAATAATAAACTTATTCAGCCACTTCATCATTAACTTTAGCTACAGAGCTTCCTAAGCGGCTTTCAAAATAATATTGAATAAGAAGCTTTAAAAGCTCGTCGCGGTCGACGTGAGCGATTACACCTCTTGCATTTTCCCAATCGGGAATGTAAAGGGGGTCCTCGGAAAGTATGTAACCCGCAAATTGTGATATGGGGTCGTAGCCTTTATTAATCAAGGCATCGTGAACTATTTCAATCGTTTTTTCAACGGTAATATTCTGCAACGGTGATTTGTTTTCCATTATAAATCTCCTATAATAAAATTATATTACACTTATATAAAATAAGTATAACATTTTTTAACGGTTTATTCAATATAAATTTTGTATTTTTATAAAATATTTTCTCTCTTTCACTTGATTTTTTTAATATTATAGTGTATAATATCCTTTGGAATAAAATTAAAGGAGATTTATAAAATGTTAGTTTCAGCAAAAGAAATG
>JAZRGA010000031.1:0-2701 GCA_045643945.1 Eubacteriales bacterium
TAAAAAAGCTTGACCAAAACTTTGCTGCGTGGGTATAGTGCGAACATAGTGCGTTCATTCGTCGAGCGTACTATGTTATTTGAAGTTCCCCGATTGAAAGTTTTTGGCGCTACCTTTTTTCAAAAAGGTAGCAAAAAATCCTTAACACCAACTAACCTGCGTGGGTGCAGTGCAAACACAGTACGTTCGATGATTGAGCGCTATAATCGCAAAAAATAGCATATTTTTTCTTATGTTAAGAGCGATTAATCAAATTCTATTGACATTTTCGCCATTTTGTGGTTTAATATATATGTAAAATTTTTTACTTTAAGGAGTAATATTATTATGAAAACTAAAGCAGTTAGACTTCACGGCGAGCTCGATATGCGTGTTGAGGAATTCGAGCTTCCCGAAATTCAGGAAAATGAAATACTTATGAGAGTTATCACCGACTCTCTCTGCGCTTCTACCTATAAGGCAGTTAAGCAGGGTGTAAACCACAAGAGAGTTCCCGACGATATTGCGGAAAATCCCGTTATTATCGGTCACGAGCTTTGCGGTGAAATCGTTAAGGTTGGCGACGCTCTTAAGGGTGAATGGAAAGAGGGTCAGAGAGCGGTTGTTCAGCCCGCGCTTAAGACTCCCGACGGTCACGACCCCGGATATTCCTTCCGTTGGATAGGTGGCGCTTCTACTTACATTGTAGTTCCTCCCATAGTTTTGGAAAAGGGTTGCCTTGTTCCTTACGAGGGCGATAACTTCTTCTCAGGCTCTCTCGTTGAGTCCCTCGGATGCGTTCTCCGCGGTTATAAGGGCTTCTATCACACCGATTACACAAATTACGTTCGCACTGACGGAGCAAAGAAGGGCGGTAAGCTCGCAATTCTCGGCGGCGCAGGTCCTATGGGTATCGGTGCAGTTGAGCTTGCTCTTGAGTATGCAGGCGTTTCTCAGGTAGTTGTTACCGACCTTTCTCAGGACCGTCTTGACTATGCGGCAGCAAAGTCGAGCGTAGAAAATGCGGCAAAGCATGGCGTAGAGCTTATTTATCTCAACACCTCGGGCATCGAGGACGTTGCAGGCAAGCTTCGTGAGATATCCAAGGGCGGATTTGACGACGTGTTCGTAATGGTTCCCGTTCCCGCTCTCTTTACTCTTGCAGAGGAAATCTGCTGTGAGGACGGATGCGTAAACTTCTTCGCAGGTCCTGCAGTTCATAATCTTCAGGGCTCTCTTAACCTCTACCGTGTTCACTATGACGGAATTCACGTTGTAGGTACGGCAGGCTCTATCCCCGAGGATACGGTTGATACTATTCATATTATCGAGAAGAAGCAGATCAACGCAGGTGCGCTTGTATCTCACATTCTCGGTCTTGATGCATACCCCGATGCAATTCTTGCTATGGAAAAGCCTAACGGCTGTAAGAAGGTTTGCTATACGGGTATCGACATTCCGCTCGTTGCTCTTGAGGACTTTGCAGAGCTTGGTAAGACAGATCCCCTCTTTGCAGAGCTTGACAGAATAGTTAAGGCTAACGACGGCTTGTGGTGTACCGAGGCAGAGGAATACCTCCTTGCAAACGGTCCTAAAATCTAAAAGGTGGGGGATATTATGAAAATAATAACTCTTACACTCAATCCCGCAATAGATATGCACTGCTTTGCGGAGAATTTTGAGCCCTTTCACGAAAATCTTGCACATATAACCGCAAGCGATGCAGGCGGAAAGGGAGTTAATATTTCCCGCGCGCTCACCGTAAACGGAACAGATAACGTGGCTCTCGTTGTTCTTGGAAACGAGAACGGAGCAAGCTTTGCGGATAGCCTTAAGGCAGACGGAATGAAGCTTTGCGAGATATACGTTGACGGCAGAATTCGTGAGAATATTACGCTTCATACCAATAACGCTCCCGAAACGAGAATTAGCTTTACAGGCTTCGTTGCAACCGATGCTCTTATTGATAAGGTTGAGGAGATGCTCTCTGACGTTGATTCCGATACAGTTATTACGCTTACGGGTAGTAACCCTAAGGGAATAACCATCGAGCGTGTTATGGCTATGGTTAAGAATTTCCAAGCAAAGGGCGCAAGGGTCGTAATCGACTCCCGTTCCTTTAGCAAGGAAAACCTTTTCGCATCAAATCCTTGGCTTATTAAGCCTAACGAGGAGGAGATAGGAATGTATACCGATATAGAGGTTACAGATTTTGCAACTGCGGCTAAGGCGGCAAAGCAGATTCGCTCTATGGGTATAGAAAACGTAATTATAAGTAGCTCAAAGGGCGCAGTTTTGGCGTGCGCAGAGGGTACTTACGTTGCGAATGCTCCTAAGATAACCGTTGCTTCAACTATTGGAGCAGGCGATAGCTCAATTGCAGGATTTCTTGCAAGCGGAGCAAAGGGCGGCTCTTATGCAGAGATGATAAAGAACGCAGTAGCTTACGGTAGTGCGGCTTGCATGACCGAGGGTACTCGTCCCCCTCTCCCCGAGGACGTCGCTTATTGCCTTGCTAATACAACTGTTGAGGAAATATAATAGGGTTTTAAGTGAAATAGTTTATATAGACGGTGGAAGAAACCTTTTTAAAAAAAGCTTTTCTTCTCCCAAGCCCCATCTTTCAAAATTTTTGAAAAGTGGGGCTTTATTTTTTTGCCACAATAACTGCGCTCGACCGACGAGCAATAGATGTTCGCACTGCACCCACGCAGGAAAGTTT
>JAZRGA010000032.1:0-7359 GCA_045643945.1 Eubacteriales bacterium
AGTTTATGTTAAGTATTTTTTGCTACCTTTTTGTAAAAAGGTAGCGCCAAAAACTTTCAATCGGTGGATGTTTTAAAGAACATCCTGCGCTCGACGGATGAACAACAGATGTTCGCACTGTACCCACGGAGGAAAGTTTTGGTCAAGCTTTTACAAAAGCTTGCGGGTTTGGGCGGAGCCCATAAAACGGCGTTTCTTTTTGCTAAGTCTTTTTCTTTGCGCCTTTTGTGTCAAAGAAAAAGCGGATAAGGGAGTTAGTTTGTGTTAGGAATTTTTGCTACCTTTTTGAAAAAAGGTAGCGCCAAAAACTTTCAATCGTGGAAAATTTAAATAACATAGTACGCTCGACCGACGAGCCGTCAATGTTCGCACCGCACCCACGCAGGAAGTTTTGGTCAAGCTTTTGAAAAAGGTTTCTTCTCCGCAAAAAGCTTATTTTTTCAGCTTATCCAATTCAGCCTGAAGCTCGGAAAGCTTAGATTCGAGTCGCTTAAGCTCTTGGGCAACGGGGTCGGGAATGTGAATTTGGTCGAGATCGTTTACGACCTTAACACCTTGACGGCGAACGACCTTTGCGGGTATTCCGACGGCAGTGCTTTGCTCGGGAATTTCCTCAAGCACAACTGCGTTTGCAGCAATTTTTACGTTATCGCCTATTTTAAAAGGACCTAAGACCTTAGCGCCCGCTCCGACTAAGACGTTATTACCGAGGGTGGGGTGACGTTTTCCGACGTCCTTACCCGTACCTCCGAGGGTAACGCCCTGATAGATAGTACAGTTATCTCCAATTTCTGCGGTTTCACCGATAACCACGCCCATTCCGTGGTCTATCATAAGTCCCTTGCCGATAGTAGCGCCAGGGTGAATTTCAATTCCCGTTATTGCGCGTGATAGCTGGCTTATTGCGCGAGCCGAAAAATAATGCTCTCGCAGATAAAGTCCGTGAGCGATTCTGTGGGCAATAAGCGCGTGAACGCCCGAATAAAGCAAAAGCACCTCTAAATTACTTCTTGCCGCGGGGTCACGCTCGCGAACGGCATTTACGTCCTCACGAACCGAGCGACAAAGTGCGCCCGCGCCCTTGCTTGCCTGCTTTACCGTTTTAATGCTTTTTTTCGCAATTGAAGCAAGCTCGGTATTTATATAAGATACGAAATCGGGCTCGATATCCTTATTTAATTTTCGTTGTATGCGTTTTTTCTTCAGCTGACGCTTAGTCATATTTATCACCTCCAAAAATAAGGGACTGAGTCATTTAGCGCAGAACAAAAAAATAAACCTCCATACCAAAGGGTATAGAGGTGCAAAAACACGGTTCCACTCTAAATTTAACTCAAAGCTCTTAACGCGAGCGCACGCCGCCGCTACACAGCAAAAAGCCTTCACGGACAGACCTCCCAGACGCACAAGCCGTCCCTCTCATATTACCGCTTTCAGCCTAAATGACGGTAATTCTCTGCTTTTGAAGCAACGGTTTCTTTCTGTTCATAGGTTTATAGATATATCATTAATATTATACACGTTTTTTTATGATTTGTAAATAGTTTTTCCTAAAAAAGTTCTTTTTCTCTCGTTTAAGGCAATAAAGCAAGCGCAAAGGAAAAGAGCAAAAAGGGCAAGGGAAAGGTTATTTTCACGGTATAAGATAAAAGACGGAGCGCAGGGCTCGCTTATTTTTATTACGTCGGAAAGCAAATTTAAAGCCGCAAGAGAGAGCAAAAATTCGAGCGCCGCCAAAAATATTTTTGAAAGAAAATAAGGCGCTATCGGTAAATTATGCTCCTTTCCTATCGAGATAAACTGACAAAGCACCGAAATTCCCGAAAATCCGAGTATTGCCGCCGCAAGTGGCGCGCCCTTTTCACCGAGAGCCGCCGCAAGCGTCGCACCGCCCGTCATTTCAAGCGCTCCAATTGATAGAGTCCCAAGTATTTCGTTAAATTTTATAAAATCAAAAAAATATTTAATTACCTCTCCCACCATCAAAAAAAAGACAACAAAGGTCGACACCGCCACAAGCGCGCGAGCCGATGAGGTAACTGCCGAGGTAAAGCTATTTGATGTCGCCCGACTGTTTTTTATAGATGTATAAGAAGTAAAATAAACGCCTCTCTCACTCAAAAAAAGCGAGCGGCAGGCTATTCCTACGGCTACGCTTCCGAAAAGCGCAATCAAATAAAGCGTCAAGCCGAGCATAGTTGAGCCGAAAAGTCCTTCACCTACGGCGCTTATAAAAAATGCGGGGCTTGGAATTGAGGTAAAAAGCGACAGTCGAATAAGCTCGCTTCGGTCGATTTTTCCGCTCTCGTAAAGCGATATAGCCGTTTTTATTCCTATTGGAAATCCGAAAAGCATACCGAGTAAAAAGGGTAAAGCGCCCTCGGTTGAGATATTAAATATTTTTGATAGTGGCTTTGCGAATATTTTAAGCAGAGGCTTGCAAGCGCTTGTGGCGACTATTATTTCGGAAATCACCATAAAGGGAAAGAGCGAGGGAATAAGCTTATTAACCGATAATTCTATTCCTTTCCGTACGCCCTCTGCACAAAGCTCGGAGTATTTAAGACCGAGAGCTATTGCAAATACCGAGCATATAAGTAAAAGAATTTGTCTTCTCGTTATTCCTTTGGTCATTTACTCTCTCCCTCGCTCATAAAATAGTTTTACAGTAAATTCTACACGCAAAATATCGAATTTATGCTTTTACGGAGGGATAAAAGAGTGAGTAAAAGAAAGATGCCTATAATAGAGCGAATATGCCGAGCGGTAGACATACCTCCCGAGGCGATATCGCACACTCCGCATATCGAAATACACGGAAGAAGTATGCTAAAAATAGACGATGGCGGTAAAATACTGCTTTACTCGCCCGACAAAATAAAAGTCGAGCTACCAAAGGACGGAGGCGTTATTACCGTTTTTGGAGAGGGACTTAACTGCTCCTTTTATAATATGGGAGCAGTGGGAATAGAGGGAGTTATAAGCTCTGTAAGCCTTGAGGACGGAGAGCAGATATGAACGGAAAATCCTTTTTATTCGGGTACAGTATTGTAAAAGGTGACTCACAAAGAGCAAAGGACATAATAAATCTTTGCAACGAAAAGGGGATACCTTTTTCATCGGTAACATTAGAAGAAGATGAGCGCTTTAGTCTTTACGTTCCGCTTTTTTATGAAAGAAAATTAATTAGTCTTGCAAAAGCCGAAAAAATTGAGCTTAGTGTTATTTCAAGACGTGGCGTAGCCTCGCTTTTTGTTCGTCATAGGCTTCGAATTGGAATGCTTGTCGGGCTTATTGTATCGCTTATCTGCTTTTTTATTTCCTCGGGGTTTATTTGGGATATACAAATCGACGGAGCGATACGGAGCGACGAAAAAAAGCTTCTTGCAACCTTTAAGGAATGCGGACTTTGTGTTGGGGCAAGACTTTCCGATATCGATGCCGACGTGCTTGAAAATCAAATTCTTATACTTTCCGACGATATTTCTTGGGTGAGTGTAAATCTTTCGGGGAACGTCGCAAACGTAGAAATACGTGAAACTGATTACGCTCCGCCCGACGAATACGGTGACGCTCTGTACTCAAACGTAGTTGCCTCGCAAAGCGGAGTTATCGTTTCCTTTGAGGACGTAAAGGGTAAAACCGTTACCGATATCGGTGAAGCCGTATGCGAGGGTCAGCTTTTAATTTCGGGTATTTTGGGCGGTGACGGACTACCGACTCGCTTGACGAATGCTCACGGACGGGTCTTTGCCGAGGTCGAGGAGCAAATAGAAATCAAAATTCCGCAAAAATATATTAAAAAAGTTACTAAAAATGAGATAAAAAGCGAAAAAAGCTTATTTTTTTTCGAAAACGAGATAAAATTTTTCTCAAACAGTAGAAATTTACCCTCGTTTTATGATACAATAAATATAACAGAAAATTTTTATACGATAAATCATAAAAAGCTTCCCTTTGGAATTAAAACCGTTAAGTACGTTGAGTACGAGGAGGTCGAGCAGACTCGTTCAAGGGAAGAAATGTTATCTCTTGCATACTCCGAGCTATACCGTCGCATAAACTTATATTACGCTGATGCCGAGATACTTTCTCGCTCTGTTTCTGTTATCGACGGTGACTCGCATCTGACTCTTATCTGCTCTCTTTCTTGCATAAAAAATATTGCTTGTGTTAGCGAGATTATAGTTAGTTAATAGTTAGTTAATAGTTAGTTTGTGTTAGGAATTTTTTGCTACCTTTTTGAAAAAAGGTAGCGCCAAAAACTTTCAATCGGGGAAGATTCAAATAACATTCTGCGCTCGACCGTCGAACAATAGATGTTCGCACTGCACCTCAAAGCCTTCCCCTTGAGGGGAAGGTGTCACGACGAAGGAGTGACGGATGAGGTGGAAAAAAGCTTGAAATTTCGCCTTTCTTCATTCATAACGCCTTCGGCTACACCTCACCACCTGCTACGCAGGAGCCGTCTCGCTGCGGCTCGGTCACGCTACGGCTCTAACAGTCCACTGGACTGTTATTCACTACCGTAGCGCCGCTTCGCTACCTCAAGGAGAAGCCTTTCAAGTGCAGTGCTAACATAGGCGGTTCGACTATAATTACGAAAAATCCACTCTTATTTATACATTTAAAAGAGGTAAAAATATGGACAAAACGGTAAAAACAATAAAAATCGAAAGCAACGATTTAATAGCAAGGCTTTTCGGCAGCTTTGACGTAAACGTAAAAGCGATAGAATCGGCATTCTCCGTCGCTATTAAAAACCGAAGCACTGACGAGGGCGATGCTATAACCGTTAGCGGCGATACGCTTGAATCGGTAAATGCGGCGTCACGCGCGATTGAAGCCCTTAAAAAATTAGCAAAAACCAACGACGTACTCACCGAGCAGCAGGTCGGCTACGTTATTTCTATGGTTCAAGACGGAAATGACGAGGAGCTTTACGACCTCGACGATGAATGTATCTGCATTACGACGAGCGGTAAGCCTATCAAGCCGAAAACCGTAGGTCAAAAGCGCTACGTTGAAATGATATCAAAAAACACCGTTAATTTCGGTATCGGCCCTGCGGGTACGGGTAAGACCTTTCTTGCGGTTGCTATGGCGGTGCGTGCCTTAAGGCAGAAAAAGGTTAGTCGAATAATTCTCACTCGACCTGCAATCGAGGCGGGGGAGAAGCTTGGATTTTTGCCCGGAGATCTTCAAAGCAAGATAGACCCTTATCTTCGTCCTCTCTACGATGCTCTTTTTGAGATGATGGGAGCGGAGAATTATAATCGCTTGCTTGAAAAAGGAATAATAGAAATAGCGCCTCTTGCATATATGCGAGGAAGAACGCTTGACGATAGCTTTATAATTCTTGACGAGGCACAAAACGCAACGCCTGAGCAGATGAAAATGTTTCTCACCCGACTCGGCTTTAATTCAAAGGCGGTAATAACGGGCGACCTCACGCAAACCGACCTACCCTCGGGACAAAAAAGCGGTCTTGCGACGGCGGTAAAAATTCTTGCGGATATTGGCGACATAGGTATTCACGCCTTTAGCGAGCGCGACGTTGTACGTCATAAGCTCGTTGCTAAGATTATTCTTGCTTATGACAAGTATGAAAAAAAGCTTTCCGAGCAAAAGCCGAGAAAATAATAAATGCTCTTTAGCGGTATAAATAAATTAGGAGAAACTAAAAATGAAAAAGCAAAAAATAATGATATATTTTCTTAACGACCAAGAAAGGTTTACTATAACCTATGCGCAAAAAATACTCGTTCGCAGAGCAGTTGAGGCGACTCTTGCGTATGAGGGCTACAAAAACAATGCCGAGGTATCGGTTACCTTTACAGATAACGAAAAAATACAAAAAATAAATAATGAATTTCGTGGAATAGACAAGCCGACCGACGTGCTTTCCTTTCCTCTCACCGATTATGAAAGCTCAAACGTACCCTTTGCCGACGAGCTTGACGGAAGCCTTGGAGATATCGTTATCTCGCTTGAGAGAGCAAAAGAGCAGGCGGACGAGTTCGGACACAGCTTTGAGCGTGAGATTGCCTTTTTAACCGTTCATTCTATGCTTCATCTGCTTGGCTACGATCACGTTAACAGTGAGGAAGAGGAGCTTGATATGAGAAAAAGGCAGAGCGACGTTCTCAAAAATATGGGACTCGACGTTAAGTAAAATATAATTATTACATATATAAATTAAAAGGACGAAAAGTGTGAAAATATGAAAAGAACTGCATTTATTGCCATAGTAGGCAGACCGAACGTAGGTAAATCAACGCTTCTCAACGCAATTTTGGGCGAGAAGATAGCAATAGTTTCAAGTAAGCCGCAGACCACTCGAAACAGAATTACGGGTATATACACAAACGGCGACGATCAGTACGTTTTTTTGGATACTCCGGGTATTCACGCGCCAAAAAACTCGCTCGGTGAATATATGGTAAAAACTGCGGATACCTCTATGCGTGACGCAGATGCCGTTGTTCTTGTTGTAGACGTTACAAAGGAGATAACCTCGGTAGAGGAAAACGTAATTTCCTATCTAAAAAAGAGCGGTATTCCGTCAATTCTTGCGCTTAACAAAATAGATACCTGCGACCGTGAGGAGCTTGCTAAAACGATTGCAAAATACGCGGAAAAGCATGATTTTGATGCTTTTATTCCTATGAGCGCAAAGAAAAATAAAAACGTCGACGAGCTTATGAATGAATGCTCGAAATTTCTCAACGAGTCTGAGTGGTTTTTCCCCGAGGATATGATAACCGACCAGCCCGAGCGTCAGATAGTTGCCGAAATAATTCGTGAAAAAATTCTCCGTACTCTTAATAAAGAAATTCCTCACGGAACTGCCGTTGTAATTGAAGAATTTAAAGACGAGGGCTCGCTTCTCCGTATTCGTGCCGAAATTTTCTGCGAAAAAGCCTCGCACAAAGGAATTATCGTCGGCAAAAACGGTGCATCTCTCAAGCTTATCGGTACATACGCCCGTGAGGACCTTGAAAAGCTCTTTGGAGCAAAGGTATATCTCAATCTCTGGGTTAAAATTAAGGAAAATTGGCGTGAAAGCGCTCGCACTGTTAGCAACTTCGGCTATCGTGACGAGGATTGAGAGGGAGTTAGCTTGTGTTAGGAATTTTTGCTACCTTTTTGAAAAAAGGTAGCGCCAAAAACTTTCAATCGGGGAATTTCAAATAACATAGTACGCTCGACCGATGAACAATAGATGTTCGCACTGTACCCACGCAGGAAAGTTTTGGTGAAGCTTTTTCAAAAGCTTGCGCGTTTGGGCAGAGCCCATAAAAACGGCGTCTCTTTTTGCCAAGCCTATTTCTTTGCGCCTTGTGCGTCAAAGAAAAA
>JAZRGA010000033.1:0-22435 GCA_045643945.1 Eubacteriales bacterium
GGGCAAGCATACCCCCACCTTAATATTGCTTCACGAAACTCAAACCCGAGCGTCTGTTTTTGCCTCCTTCCGTAAGTGATTTAGGTTTGATTTTGGGTGAAGCACTATGTATTTGAGAATGAAAAATTGAAGATTAAAAGAATAACTGAAACGCAAATTTTAACCTTTCCTCCCGTAAGCTTTGTGGGAAATTTAAGTCAACCGATGCGTATTGAAAGAAAATATCCCCTCAATTGGTAGCCAACGAGAAAAGCAAAAATATTACCATATTTAAAAATTTCATACATTATTTATATTTGCCCCTCTAAGTAGTAGCCGGCGAGAATGGCAAAAATATAAGTTTTTTATAAAAAATTTAAATATTCCCCCTAAGTAGTAGCCACCGAAAATGGCTTAAAAGGGCCAAAAATACTAAAATAAAAAAATGCCCCCTCAAGTGGTAGCCAGCGAGAAAGGCAAAAATATGACATTTTTCAAAAAAATTAATAAAAAATTTATTTTGCCCATAATAAATGGAACAAAATAACCGTTTTTAACACAATTTTTCCATTTTTATACAAAAAAATAAAAGGCGCTATCGCGGCGTGAAAATCACGCACGATAGCGGCATAAATTTTATTTAGATTAATACAAAAACTAATCTTGCAAACCAAGTCCAATAGAAGCAAGTTTTCTAACAACTTCCTCTCGACATTTCAGATTTAAGTTTTTTATCCTATATAAATCATCATAAGACATTTTAATTAAATCTTCTATATCATTTATTCCCGCTCGTTTAAGACAGCTATATGTGCGAACAGAAAAATCCAATTCTTCAAGAGTTATGCGCAATACCTTTTCTTTCAAACTTTCCACCATACCCTCTACCCCCTGATTTTACATATATTATAACGCATTTTTGTTTTTATTTCCAATCAGCCAAATCTTGCTTGCTTTCTCACACATTTCTTCAATATAATCTCTGCGTTTCAATGTATCGAGCCATTCTTTTGGTATAGCGTCATAACCATATAAAGCTCCTGCAAGACCGCCAGCGACCGCGGCAACCGTATCTGTATCCTCTCCGAGATTAACCGCCTTTAAAACACATTCTTTATAGCTATCGGTGGTTAGTAAACACCACAATGCCGCTTCAAGCGTATCAACGACATATCCGGAGCTTTTAATATCATCAACCGAAAGCTTTTCGAAATCGGGATCAAAAATCCGCTTATAGTATTCAAACTCGGGAAGATAATCAAGATCGTCTTCTGCAAATTTAATACCGGCTTTTAGGCTTTCCTTTGTAGGTTCTTTAAGTAAAAAACTAAGACAATCCGCATAGATATGGCATCCCATAATCGAACGTTCGTGAGCGTGTGTAAGAGCGGAGGCTTGCTTGATACATCCCATCCATCTCCAATATCCTTCTTCTGTTCCGTTAAGAAAATTAAAGTACGCATAGAGAACAAACGGATGAATACGCATCAAAGAGCCATTTCCATTTGAGTGTTCTCCTGTAAGTCCGCATTCCTCGACGGGCTTATGATATGCAAAATAGTTGTCGATGGCATAGCTGCAAGTGTTGCCTACATCGAACATTTCGCCCGTCGGGGTGTACTCATCATCATAGTACCACTCGCCAAACTTAACCATTATATCGTCCAAATCCAACTTGCCACTTGCAAGACTATCGAGTGCAGCAATCGACATACTTGTATCGTCTGACCAAGAGCCTGCGGGATAAGGATACGTGCCATAACCCACCATATCTGTTACGGGCTTTTTGTCCAGCTCGGTTCTATCGCAAAACTCCACGGGAACCCCAAGCGCATCACCGATTGCATGACCGAGCATTACCGCTTTTATTTTCTTGATTACATCTTCCATTGAATCACCTCCATCTTCTCGGAACAACACCAATCCAACCGATAAGTAAAATGGCGGCTACAAATAGAAATTCCAAAATCCGATACAACACAACCAAGCCAATCACTACGGCAACCGCAGCAAGTGTATAAAGAAGAACCTTTTTCAAAGTGCTCCAAAATTTATTGTTGTGTACAGGGTTGTCCGCCTTACTTTCGTTAGTATTTATCGCGTTCATTTCGTTACCTTCCTTTTCCTTGTATTGCTTTTCCATTATAACGCATATTGAGTCTGATAAACCGAACACTTGATGCTAATTAATTATACCACATCCTTTATTTCGTTTGAAATTTTCGGGGGGGCTTGGCAAACCACCCAAAAATTCAATCCATTTGAAAAGTGTGGTATAATATATATTTAGGCTTTATCACTATCTTCCTCGAGATATTTTTCAAGATCCATCGCATCAGCTTGACAAGCTCTGACTGCAGTGATTGCTTCGCTCATTGCATAGTAGCTCCTGCCTACACCTTCCTTAGTTTGACGGTAATTCGCGGCACGATCACGGCGAATGCCGATGTTCTCGGCAGTTTCAACGGCGTCAATATTGGCGGCAAGGAAGATAAATTCCCATCCGTATTTTTCGGTTTGTCTTTTAATCTTTGCCTTGATCTCCGCACTTGAATAGTGATGACTTGCATTCTCCATTCCGTCAGTTGTAATAATGAAGATGGTATGTTCTGGAACATCCTCGGGACGCGCGTACTTGTGTACGTTACCGATATGATGAATAGCGCCGCCGATTGCATCAAGAAGCGCCGTGCAGCCGCGCACTTGATAATCGTTCCGTGTCATCGGTTTGATTTCAGATATATCCACACGATCGTGGATCACCTCGCTGTAATTATCAAAAAGCACGGTAGAAACGTAAACCTTTCCTTCCTGTTCCTTCTGCTTTTCAATGGTAGAATTGAAGCCACCAATGTTGTCAGCCTCAAATCCGGACATAGAACCACTTCGGTCAAGAATAAATACGAGTTCTGTAATATTGTTTTTCATAAGAAAAAACCTCCTTTTGTTTTTGTGCTTTTAGTATAGCACTTTCAAAAGGAGATTAGGTCGCTTGACGGGCGACTTTATCACGTTGTGTGTTTTCTTAATACTTTTTTTGTTTTCGAAGGCGGATAAGGAGCAGTTTTTCCCGTACACCTAATGATTTTAGCAATAATACCGAGTGTTTCAAGATTTCGAGAGCCAATAGGCACCACGACCGTATCACCCTCTTTGATATTTTCATCCTCGGTTATGTAAGAATATTTATGTGATGCTCCCAAATCGACCTCGCAATAAATGTACTCGGTATTTTCTTCATCAGGAGAAATTGTCGTATCTACAATATACTTAGATGATTTAAGATGAGTGGGCTTTTCCTTCTTTTTTCGAGTAACTATTTTTCCGTCTTGGCAATATACCGTGTAATCACCCATTTCATAACTCCACCTATACCCCTTTTCAATCGCTGTCCACTCGCTTTTAGATCCCGCAAAATAAATGTTTTGAAGATTAATATTTTCAGCGAACGCATAAGGTGAGATTTTGGTTACAGAGTGCGGAATATAAACAGAAGAAAGATTATGACATCTATTAACGATGGGTTCTATCTCTGCTATGGTTGGAGGAAACACAAACTCATCTAAACTGCTACAATCAAAAAACGCAGAGTTCATGATTATACCAGAAAAACCATCTGCAAAAGTTACTTTTTTAAGTTTTTCACAATGTGCAAATGCAAGCCTACCTATCATAGTAACATGAGCTGAAATGACTATACTCTCTATATTGTTTTTTTGAAATGCACGGTCTTCTATTTCATAAGCACTACCGTTAATCTTATCAGGCAAAATAATATTTGTGACATTTGAACGATACCCTGTTAAAATGCATTTTCCTGATGTATTGATAAAGGTACGCCATGCTTCACCTTGAATTTCGTCAGAACATGTTGCACGTTTTTCTCTGAGTTGCTTCCATTTAGCTAACATTGCTTCTTGTTCTTCGTCGGGCAAATCTTTTATAGCTTCCATTATATCATTGGTAAGCTGCTCAAGAAGCATATTAAAATTTATTGACATATTAACTCCTTGATATTTTAATTATAATGATCCCAGTAAGCTTTGATCAAACTCAAAAAGCGCCTCGTTTATTTCGAAGATATTGTAATTACTGTTTAAAATAAAATACATAATAATTTTATCGAAAACCGAACTTCTTGACAAGGTAAATCCTACTGTTGCGAGTAAAACCTGCGTTTGCTCCAAATCTAATTGTAGAGAAATCGCAAAGGCGATTACCGTTTGCTTTGAAGGGCGATAGTCCTTGTTACTTTTGATTTTTGAGAATGTTCGCTTATCTACATTGGCTTTTTTATAGCATTCAACATCTGTCATTCCTTTTTTGTCAATAAAGTCAAACAACATTTCTTGAAAGCTTTTATCCATTTGTTGTAGATAATCGTTTAATGATTCATCCTCATCAAAACTCCATGCGTTTTTAGATGGTATGCAAGCATCAATATGAATTATTCTGGGTGCTTCCGACTTGAGGAATATATCATTTCTGTCATTCCATTCATCATCACACGAATCATAGAAATCATCATCATGTTCTTCTACATAATCATCGTTTATGAATTCTTGAATATCGCTAAAGAGCTTTTGGCTGAATGAATAGGATTCTTTGTCAAATACGCAAATATATACAGTTAATTCATGCTCAAAAAGGAATTCTGTAATTGTTTGTATAGCAAATTTGAGGACTTGATCCTTCGGGTATCCGTAAACGCCCGAGCTAATCAAAGGGAAAGCAATAGAACGACAACCGCTTTTCACGGCAAGTTTTAGAGATTCGATATAACAAGAGCGCAATATGATACTCTCACCAACCAAACCGCCTCGCCATACGGGACCAGAAGTATGAATCACATACTTGCATGGCAAACCGTATGCGCTCGATAGCTTTGCTTGACCAAGCCCAAGCGGGGCGAGCTTGGCACATTCTGCGTCAAGCTCTGCTCCTGCAATGGTATGTATAGCGAGATCTACGCCACTATAACCGATCATTTCTTCATTGGTCGTGTTTACAATGGCATCGACGCGCATCTTTGTGATGTCTTGTCTGATAATTTGTAGTGGCATTATATCCCCTTTCTAAGACTTAATAATAACTCAATTTTTGCAGACAAAACGATTTCTGCTATATCGTTCTATTTTTTGTATTATGAATTTTTCTTGTTTTGATGTATTATATGCAAGAGCAAAATCAAGATCTTCACACCATTTTCCGAACGCGATTTCGTTACCCTTCTTGTTGCCGTTAACTTCTACAAACCATCGTAACAAACGAATAACCGCCTCTTTGGTCATTCCTCCGCTTTCTATACAGCTTGCAATTATATTCTGTCGTTCCGCTTGTGATAAACCGTCCTTTTGGCTTACGGAATATCCACACAAACGAAGAGGTGATTCTTCTGCCAAGTCATATCCAATGCCATAAAATTCACCATTCTTCGCCATACGAATATTGCCCAATAAGCAACCAAATTGTTCACGATATCGTTTATAAATAGTGTAATCGATAAAGAATTTATGACAATCACGACAATGCGAAACATTTAATTCAATGTCGCGACCATTTTTATTTAATAGAATCGCCGTTGCGGATTCAATATTGTGTTTATCCTTTTGACATTTAATTTGCCCTTTATAAACATATAAAGTATCATCTGGGTAGTTAGTTCTAATACCGTTATGAACACCTGACTCAACAATATCAGAAACAATACTTTCCCATTCTTCGAGAATATCATGTTCATATTTAAGTTCAATGCTTGTTCTATACCACTCTTGACACTTGTTTTGCCATTCCAAAATGATGTGCAGATCGGTGGCATTTATGGGGAGCTTCGGAATATTTTTATCATGGATAAAAGTTTTTCTTTCACAATCGGTAAGATCTTGTTGGATTTTACGTTGTAAAAACATTACCTCATCTTCAGATAATAATACCATTTCCTTTGCATACGAATCATAACGTATCAACGTTTGATTATATTCGCTATCTGTAGAAAAAAGAATGTTAACATTGTATCGTAATGACAAATACCAATCATATGTAAGTTCGGCTAAACAGTATTCTACAACAAGACGAAAATCATCAAAGGTTGCTGTATATATTTCGCCACGGAGTTGTTCATTAGTGCATATAAAATCAAAATATCTAAGTTCGCTGGGGACTTCTGCTCCTGTATGTATATCATATACAATTTTGGGCACAAGTGAATGTTGCAAACAAAAATCATTAAGTTGTTGCCATATATTACTTGCATTACTTATTACACCATTTGAAGGAAGCAATCTGTTACTTTCAAGATATAATTCGCTATATAATTGCTTAATAAGCAAGAAGTATTCTTCAATTTCTTGCGGTGTTAAGCCCGCATTGGACAATTCCTCTATGGTGCAAGGTGTTTTTCGGAGCGTTTCTAAAGAAAATGCTTCTTCATAGATATTTCGGAAGAAGTAGCCTCCGTTTCCCGTTGAATAATAATCCATATGTTTTTCTCCTAAAGCCGAGATTTCATTATTTTCTTGTTCTTAAAATTAATCGTTTATCACTGTAAGTAGCGTTTCTTTTTTGCATTGTATCTTAGTGGTTTCATATTGCACCGTACAAAATTCTCCATTATCTGAAACAACAACGCCTAACCCATAATATTTGTTTTGCACATTCATCCCTACCAATGTTTTTGGGGAAGAACTAATCTCTATATATTTATCACATACTGAAGGACCAACACACGGTTTGAAAAGTTTCGTGCACATTTTATGTTCGAGATTATAAAACTCACATTTTCTTCGATTTCTACGATTTTTAGATCCTGCGCCTGTTTTAGGCATATAAAATTCATGCATTGCGTAACCCGCAAATTTCGTTTTTTTACTCATAATCTATAATATAAAGCAATATTGATTTATTTGTTGTTCTTTTCGGCTTTATTTCTCAGCAGCATTTCCTGCTTTTACCCAAGCATCAACCTCGGACACTTTGAACTTCCAAAGACGTCCCACCTTCGATGCCGGCATATTGCGCTTTGCAATCCATACAAGCACAGTATCACGGCTAACGCCAAGGTGCTCCATAATCTCTTTGAGAGAATACCATCTTTCCGTTTCGTTGACCATCTTTCTCCCCCACCTATCTTTTTTCATTCAGTTCATAATAATAATGTCGACCAGTTCCAACTTTTACTACGACACCTTTTTCACTTAAATTATGTAGAATTCGTGAAGTGGTCGCCATAGATTTACCTGTTTGTTCGCTAATTTCACCTATTGTTTTATGCCCATTCTTCGCAAGAATTTCGCACACTAATTTTTCGTAATTTGAAACAGCTTGTTTCTCCACCGTTACATCTCGTTGGGACAGCTTCCGTATTTCATTAACAACTGCAATTTGTGAAGGTTTTTTTCGTCTTGATACCTTTTCTAAAAATGATTCAACCTTATCACAGATTAGATTTATATGTTTAGCCTCCTCCGACAAAATCGCAGCTCCTATTTTCGCATCCTTTAATTGTTGGTTAATGTTTTTCTGACGTAAAGACCAATAATTCAACACTTCGAATTTTCTCTCCAAAGAATAAAGAGATTCATCAATAACCAAAACCATCGATTTAGATGCCCAATCAACTTGCTCTGATAAATACGCCATCTCATACATACAATTTTTTGATTTGACATATTCTGCCGTTAATACGATTACAACATTATCGCAGTTAATTATTTCTGCCATAAAATCGTCGATATCATCATTTGCAATTAATTGAGATTTATCACGCTTAACTATAAAATCATCTTTAAGCTGCGTTTCCAATTCATCAGCATATGGATTTCCATCACTCCAAGAATAAGATATAAATACAGTTTTTCTGCCCATATCAGTTAGCTCCTTCGGTCGATTGTCGTTTCTTGTCATAATTATACACCTTTTTCTTCGGATTGTCAATCAGTTATGATTGTTTATCGTCGGTTTATGTGGGTTTGTTTTATAGTATGGAAAAATAGAACTCGAAATTGAAAGCAGTCATATAAACATATTACTCACCCGAAAAAGCAACCCAAAAAGCCTTATAATTCAAGCCTTTTAGCCGCCTATTTTTCCACGATTATGCAGACAAATAGAGCACAAAACAGAGGGGATAAGTATAAACACCTTAGCCGCCCTTGAATTGTATTTGAAAGTTCTTGTCAGATAAGGCATTTAGAGGATCTATTTGTCTACGTTTCCTCCTACAATTGAAAAGGCGGCGAGATTACTCTCGCCGCCGTGTATTATTCGGTTAGTGTTTCGATGGCAATCTGCATACCCAGCTTGAAAGCATACTCGAATATGGCTGCTTCTACGAGGCTCATATACTCGCTCCAACAATCGTGGAACTTCTCAAAGGTTTCTTTCTGCTCGTCGGTAAAGCTTTTCTCCAAGTCCTCGTGGTGACGTGACATATAGCCGAGCAGTTCTTTCATCTCCTTTGAGTTGGTTCGGCTATCCTCTTGCGGTATGATGTTTCCAAGCCAAAGTTCATTTATTACCGACTTCATTGATAGATCACCTCACGCAAAACGATTTCTTCCGCACTTGCCTTGATGTTGTTCATCTCGGCAACCCATTTAAGCATATCCGTAGCCTTTAATTCTTCGTCTATGCCACATTCTCTTGCGAGGTTAGCAATTATCTCATCAAGCATAAAATGCGCTTGTACATCGATTTCGTAGAGATAGGTGTTGAGTCTTGCTTCGATCAAAAGTGTGTTATATCTGACTTTACGATGTTGCTTGATATAATCAAGGTGTAAACATCCATATTTGCCGATTTTATAGTTAGTCTGCTCGTCAAGTTTGAGCATTGGGTAATATATATCACCGTGAAGCTCGTATTTGATTCCGTTTTCAATAATATATTTTTCCATATTCATATTCCTTTCAAGTGTTGATTTTACTTGAAAACATAAGGCTTTTATGCGCTTGGAATATGTATGGTTACTGTCGGTTATTAACAAGTTTCGTTATGAATATCCGCACCAATGTGAGTGTTCATAAGGACACTCACATTTTTTATTTAGTAAAAATAGCATAGTTTCGTTATGAATATCCGCACCAGTCGGCAGTGCCGGTCCCCAACGTCGGGGGCTGTCACTGCTAACTTTTTTATTCATCACCCGATGGCATAGTTCAATATAAATATACGCACCAGTCGGCAGTGCCGACAGCCAAACGTCGCTGTCTGTGCTGCCGTTTTTCTTTATTTTGTTCCCGATGGCATAGTTCAATATAAATATACAGTATTCATAACGAAACTGAGTTTTTGTTATGAACACTCGATTTCTTTTTAGGTTATTTTCACCACTTTTACGAAAAAAAACGCTTCTAAAAAAATCTTTTCCCCACCGTCTTGACAACCATTTTTTCGTATGTTATACTTAACTTATAAAGACGAAAAAGGAGAGACTTAATGAAAAAATTTATTGCCGTTTTAATGTGCTTTTTAATGATTCTGTCATTATTTTCTTGCGAAGCTAACACCGATAAAAACACTGAAAAAACCAAAGAATCAGGCAACACCGAAAACAATTCCGCTGTAAATCCCGAAGCGGAAAAAGCTATGAAAGCATACGAATCGGTTTTAAAAAATGAAACCAAGGTGTATGAAACGGATATTAAAAAATACAACTATTTAAAAGATTGCAAAACACCATACAACGGAATACTCCTTTCCGATTGTGCAGAATTAAAATACGCTTACACAGATATGGATAATGACAGCATAAAAGAGCTTGTTATTGATTGCGGCGACACGCTTATATTGCGATATTACCAAGAAACCATATACGTTTATGGTTTTACTTTCAGATATATGTATTATCTCAATACCGACGGATCATACTCTTGGAATTACACGGGACAAAATTTTGAATACGGTAAAAGCCAAATCTATTTTGAAGGTGCAGAATTAAAAGCAAGAAAGATATACCGCATCGTCAACGACGGAAAGCCCAACGCAGAGTATTATATTGCTGATAAACAAGTCACCGAAGAAGAATTGCTAAAATATATTGAAGATAACCCTGAAACCAAAGTTGAGTTTTCACCGCTTGAAACATCTTGGCAAAAGACGATTTCTTTGGAAAAAGCATTGGAAATTGCGGCTGAATATTGGTACACCTGTTATAATATTAACGCCGGTGATAAAGACAGCGAAACAGGATTTTCGTATGCGATACTTCCGAAAAATAACGATAACGAAAATTACTGTATTGCTTTAGCATGGTTGGTGGAGGAATTGCATTATTCTACACTTGAAACGATAGAAATAGATGCTTTCACTGGAGAAATTATCGTGCCTACTTATGAACCGGAGGGAAAAGGTTAACCTTTCCAAAAAGCGACGAGGTAGCATCAGATTCCATTAAAACAATTCATACGGGTTCAAATCCCGTCCCCTGCACCAGTCGGCAGTGCCGGTCCCCAACGTCGGGGGCTGTCACTGCTAACTTTTTTATTCATCACCCGATGGCATAGTTTCGTTATGGATACTCGATACTTTTTTGCCTTAGTTTTCTTAACCTTTGTTATCTATAATCCTATCACATTCGACCCTATACCCAAATCTATCAATTTAGCACCGCGGCAAAATAACGGGCTCATTCTTCCCTATCTTAAGGGGTGAATTAAGCCCGTTTTATCTTTTCTTCTATTTAAAAATCTATTAAATTTTATGCATTATTACTCTATAACAGAAATCTCGGCTTTTTCTAACAGCTCCTCGGCGCTTATCATATCAACATCCAAGTTCATCGCTCTGTATGCAACGGTCTTTTCTATGCCGTAAAAGCTCCTTGCGAGAGTCCTTAAATAACTGTACCCAAAATCCGCAAAAATAGGACCGCCTGCCGTTGTAACGTAAGTCAAGCATTTCGCCTTACACAATCCCTGCGGACATCCGTTTATATATCTAAACGTTATACCAGAAACCGTAATCTGCTCTATATAATTCTTTAAAATTGCAGGAAATGAAAGGTCCCAAAAAGGCGCTGCAACAACTATTTCATCTGCCTCTGCAAACTGTCTTGCGTACTTAAACATAGGCTCATCGGTCTTTCCCTCTCCTATTAGGCTCTCACGCTTTTTAAGAAGCTCTCTATTTAAAGGAGAAATATTTTCTACGTTTAAATCGACCTCTATTATTTCATCCTTCATATTTTTCATAATGCTTTTAGCTAACACAAGTGTTCTCGATTCCTCACGAACGCAAGCGTTAATAAATAAAATTGACACCTTCTAAATCTCCATTCTATTAAAATATTTAATACTACGTTATATATTTTCTGCCAAAGCCTTTCGATTTTGCCACTTTCCCGCCAAAAAATATATCATACTCGGGATAGCATATCCGTAAGGCGCTAATCCGTACCCGAGGACAAATCCAAAGAATCCCCAACCGAAGAATATGCCAAAGAGCCAGCTAAGACCTATTCGTAGCACAACTCCGTCGAGAAGTGCGAGAACCATGCTAAGCTTTGCGTTGCCTATGCCCTGTATAAACGCACCGCTTCCACGCATTAAAGAAAAGGCAGGAAACATCCAAAGTATCGCCCTTATAAATTCACCCGACATATTATGAACAGTAGAATCATCTGAGAAAATCATAAATAACTGCTTACCGAGCGTTACATATAATACCATAAAGAATACCGTTAAAATTGCCGAATATATCCATGCGACGTGAACTACCTTTTTTGCTCTGTCAGACCTTGAAGCACCGATATTTTGACTAATCATAGGAACTGCTGCGTACTGTATTCCCTGCGATATTTTATTTACTATATCGTCTATTCTAACTCCGACTCCAAAGGTTGCAGATGCGACAACGCCTATACTGTTTATCATCGCATTTACAACGAGCATAGAAAGGTTAATGCAGCCCGACTGTATCGCCATAGGTGTTCCAAGCGCGCCAATCATCTTAACGTACTTCCACTTTGGAGCAAGGCTTTGCATTTTAAAATCAAATCCAAACAACTCTTTTTTGCGATAAAGATAGAACAAAGAGAAAATAAACGACACGGCTTGACCTATTATAGTTGCCCAAGCAGCGCCCGCAACGCCCCAACCGAGAATTCCCGTAAAAATAATATCAAGCACAAGATTTACAAGAGATGCAATTCCGATAAAAAGAAACGGACGCTTTGAATCTCCCATTCCTCTGAGAACTGCGGAAACCATATTATAGCCTGCCGTAAAAATAAGTCCGCTTGCGCAAATAACGAGATAATCTCTCGTCATTTCATAAGATTCCTCGGGGATTTTCATAATATTCAAAATACAGGTCTGCGCAAAAAGCATAACGCAAGTAAATATCAGCGCAATAAACGCAATAAACGTAAAAAGCGTTCCGATAATATCGTTCATTTCTTTTCTTTTTTTTGCGCCAAGCGCTTGCGCTAAAAGGACTTGTCCCGCATTTGAAAATCCAAGACAAACCATCGTTGCAAAATTTACTATTTGACTGCTTTGCGAAACCGCCGAAAGTCCCGAAGTGCCGACAAACTCTCCGACAATTATCATATCTATCGTGCTATACAACACTTGAAGCGCATTTGACGCCATAAACGGTATAGCAAAGAAAAAAAGCTGTCTTGCAATACTTCCTTGCGTAAAATCCTTTGACAGACTTTTTTTGCTCATTTATTATATCATCTCCTTTGCAGAACACACGCTCATTTATCTGAGCACCGCAATTTTAAATTCTAAAATCATACGTCTTTATTATACTACATCGCGCACTTATTGTCAATAAATCATTTAATACGATATTGAAAAGAGCGCAAAAATATGATATAATAATCAAGAAATCATTTGAAAGGAGGACATACTGTGAAAAAGAAGATTACCATAGGTATTCTTGCTCACGTTGACGCGGGAAAAACCACTCTCAGCGAGGCGTTACTCTATGCCTCGGGAAAAATCCGCACCTTAGGCAGAGTCGACCACAAGAACACCTATCTTGACACAAACGTCATTGAGCGCGAGCGTGGAATCACTATTTTTTCAAAGCAAGCAAGATTTTCAAGCGAAAATTGCGACTTCATCCTCCTTGACACTCCGGGACACGTAGATTTTTCCGCAGAAGCTGAGCGCACGCTCGCTCTGCTTGATTACGCAATACTCGTTATAAGCGCATCCGACGGTATTCAAAATCACACCCGCACGCTTTGGCAGCTGCTTGAGCATTACTCCGTTCCAACCTTTATCTTTGTTAATAAGTGCGATATTTCGATAAAGCTTAAGGAAGATATAGAAAACGAGCTTTCGCGTGTTCTTTCGCCCTTGTGCGTGGGATTTATGGAGGCTCAGGAGCGAAACGAGCTTGAGGAAAAGCTTGCCTTTGTTCACGAGGAGTTTATGGAAAGCTTTATTTCGGGTGAATCTATCGACGACGGCGACGTATCATATCTTATAAGCCGACGAATGCTATTTCCCTGCCTATTCGGCTCTGCTTTAAAAATGGACGGAATAGATTATTTACTTAACACATTAGATAAATACACACTATCTCCGCTCTACGGTAAAGATTTTTTCGGTGCAAAAATATACAAAATATCACGCGCAGGAGCGTCACGCTTAACCTATATGAAGATAACGAGCGGAGCTTTAGGCGTTCGCGATGAGATAAGCTATCTTTCATCCGACGGCACGCGCATCACCGAAAAGGTGAGTCAAATAAGACTCTACTCGGGAGATAAATTCGAGCAAGTAGATAGCGTTTCTGCGGGTGAGATATGCGCAATTATCGGACTTTCATCAACTTACGCAGGACTTGGTTTGGGACTTGAGCAGGACACTCAAAAGCCGCTACTCGAGCCTGTGTTATCATATGCCATTCAGCTTCCCGACGGATGCGATACAAGAGTATATTTTCCAAAGCTTAAGGAGCTTGAGGAGGAAGAGCCGTTACTACACCTTATGTGGAACGAGGAGCTTTCTCAAATAGAGGTGCGACTGATGGGAGAGGTACAGACCGAGCTTATAAAGCGACTCATCAAGGATAGATTTTCTATTGATTGCACTCTTGGCGCAGGTAAAATACTGTATAAGGAAAAGGCATCAAAAAAAGCCATAGGAGTCGGACATTTTGAGCCTCTACGCCACTATGCGGAGGTGCAGCTCCTTATCGAGCCTCAACCAAAGGGTACGGGATTAATATTTGAAGCCGCTCTCCCCGAAAATGCTCTCGATATTAATTGGCAAAGACTTATTCTTACTCATCTTTACGAAAAAGACCACCGCGGTACTCTTACGGGCGCTATGCTCACAGATACGAAAATCACTCTCGTTGCAGGCAAAGCGCACTTAAAGCACACCGAGGGCGGAGATTTTCGAGAGGCAACCTACCGAGCAGTAAGACACGGGCTTATGAAATCGGGATGCACGCTTCTCGAGCCGTACTATAAATTCCGACTTGAAATTCCCTCCGCCTACATTGGAAAAGCTATGTCGGATTTGCAATTAAGGTTTGCGGAATTTGAAATAGAATACTCGGACACCGAACGCACTGCAATATGCGGCAGAGCGCCCGTTTCAACGCTTTTTGACTACACAAAGGAAGTCATTTCATATACACGCGGTGAAGGACGCCTATTCTGCACGTCAGACGGATATGAGCCTTGCCACAATCAAGACGAAATCGTTCAGAATATTGGATACGACCCCGAAAGCGATATTTATAACCCTCCTCACTCTGTATTTTGCGCGCACGGTGCAGGCTTTACTGTTCATTGGAGCGAGGTAGATAGCTATAAGCATCTTGAGGTAGACCTTAAGGATGACTCGATAATCTCGTCAATTATACCGAGAGCATCGACGCTCACTAAGAAATACAATATAAGCGACGATGAGCTTGAGGAAATTATGCTACGGCTATTCGGTCCTATAAAGCGTAGGCAATACAGCGAGCCAAAAGCAATTATCGGTGAAAAGCAAGAAAAGCCCCGAAAGGCAAAGGCTATCCGCTCACAAAGAAATATGGTAATCATCGACGGATATAATCTTATTCACGCCGACGAGCATCTCAATAGCACCTCTCTTTTTTCGCTCGAAAAGGCACGCGAGGAGCTAATGGATATGCTTAGCAATTACGTTTCCTATACCAAAAACGAGCTTCTGCTTGTTTTTGATGCATACCTCGTTAAGGGCGGCGAGGGAACGGAATTTATACGCGACGGATACAAGGTAGTATTTACAAAAGCCGACCAAACCGCCGATGCGTACATTGAAAAAATAATGTACGAATTAGGTCCTGATTACAATATAAGAATGGTAACCGACGATAGACTTTTGCAATTCTCTGCCGTTCATTCGGGTATTTCGCGTATGACGTCCAAGGAATTTTTGGAAGAACTAACACGCATCGGAAACGAAATAACCGAATTTATCCGAAAGCTGTCGGAAAGTAAAATCTAATTTAATAAAAGCAAAACGCTGATAAGATTTGTTCTCGTCAGCGTTTTTAATTTTATTTTAAAATTGTATTCCATTCAACCTCTTTAAATCCGACAAGCACAAAATCTGCGCCTATGATTATCGGGCGCTTTACGAGCATTCCGTCGGTTGCGAGAAGCGTTAGCATTTCGTTCTCGGTCATTGTCGGAAGCTTATTTTTAAGGTCGAGCGATTTATAAAGCAAGCCGCTTGTATTAAAGATTTTTTTGAGTGGAATACCACTTTTCTTATACCATTCGGTAAGCTCCTTAAGCGTCGGATTGTCAAGCTTTATATCTCTTAACTCATACTCTATATTATTATCATCAAGCCAATTTTTAGCCCTTTGGCAAGTGGTACATTTGGGATAACAAATAAATTTAATCATTTTTTAACCTCCATTTATAAATCCTTACGCATAACATAATCGGTTTGCACGTCATCTCCCACAACGAAGGAATGAGCGCCGATTCTGTAAAATCCGTTTTTTTGATAAAAGCGCTTTGCCCTTTCATTGTGTTCCCAAACACCGAGCCAGATATATTTTTTGCCGCGCTCGATTGCGATAGAAATTGTATGCTCCAACAAATCCTTACCGAGCCCTGCGCCTTGAAATTCCTTTAGAATATAAATACGCTCAAGCTCTAAAGAGTCGATATCATTTATATCGGTTTGCGATGGAAATTCATTTATTTTCAAGTACCCTGCCAAGCACTCATCTACTAATATAAAGAAGAATGAGCTATCTGGGTTGCTAAGCTCCTTATAAAGCTTTTTCTCATTGTACGCACTGTCAAGATATGCCGTCATATTCTCCTCTGTATTCGAATCGGCAAAGGTTTGACGAAAGGTTTCTATTGAAATCCTGCGCAAGCTCTCTAAATCCTGCAAAGTACATTTTTTAATTATTTTATCCATATAATACCTACAATTTCTTTTCTTTGCCATAATAAGCCTCTATTAAACGTTATATTAAATCTTAATAGAATACTATCGTTTTTTGATGTCGGCACTTTTATTATGGAGTGTTTGATATTAAGTTAGCAATCACTGAATTAGTATAGAATAAAAATCCTGCGATGCAAGCGTGAAGGTGAATTTTAAAATTACATCGTCCAATTCTTCGTTTGATATTTCGCTCTGAAGCTTGCTTTCTCTTAAAAATTCAAGGATTACGCGATAAAGCTCGGCAAAATCAATGAGGTTACATTCATAGCAGATTCTTTCATATATTGCGTCAATCTTCTCTTTTGCATTGGGTTCAATGTCAAGCTCGGTCGGGTCATAAAGCAAATATATAAAATCGGTCTGCTTTCCTTTAAGTGTACCCTTGAGGACTCCCGTTGCAATTCCGAGCAAGTGGCATATCATTTGCTTTAAGTCAAAATGCTCGAGCTTTTCACCGTCGGCAAAATATTCAACGTTCAAATATCTGCCGCATTTACTTGTATTCATATCGATACGAACATTTCCGAGCATTCTCTCGTTAATGTATTCGTAAAGCTTTGCATAAGCCTTGCTTACGGTGACCTTTTTAGTTGAATAAGGCTCGTGACACTTTGCTTCAACGAAAATATAACGGTTATCGTCCTCATAAAATCCGTCAAGATTTGCAATACCGCCTACCGTTGTGGGAAGCTTCTTTTCAAAATGAAAGCCTTGCTTTTCTTTGGAAAGATTATAAATCATTCTACTTGACGAGCCGTATGATGCCATTTTCGGCGGATGTCCGTTTTTTCCATTCAGCTCGTCACCACCGCCCTCTCCGTATTCCTTTTTCGCATCTTCTGTCATTGAAACTAAAAAAGCATCCCATTCTGCGTTTGTCATATAGGTTTGTTTATACAATATCTTTTTATCGTGTTCAACCGCATAAGCTCCATCCGTTGTGCCTGTTTCTTTTAATTTGATTGCTAAATCAAGTTTTTCCGTGATAATCATAATCACCTCCTAAATATATTTAAATACGTTTTACCATAATATATCATTTTTCAAGATATACTTTATAAATCATTATACCAAATTTTTCTAACAATGTCAACCAAAAAGACTCTATTTAAAACATCGTCACCGTCAAAACCCTATCCGCCTTTTTTCACATTTTTTCGTTTCGGGAATGATTATATCATCTGCTGTAATTGTTGTGATTTCGTCGGCAGTAATATTTTCAAAATCCTTTTCAAGAAGACGTGACGCTTGGTTCATTTTTGCCTGCTCAAAGATATTTCTTACGTATCTTCCGTTACCAAAATCCTCGTCGGCTTTTGCAATATCGAATACCTTTTCAAGCTTATCAAGAGCATCAGTATCAATTTTCATTCCATTCTTTTTGCTTATCATATCGGCAATCCGACAAAGCTCCTTGCTATCATAATCAGCAAACGGAACGTGAAAAGCAATTCGCGAGCGAAGTCCGGGATTCTTTGCAAGAAATCCCTGCATTTTGTCGGGATAGCCCGCAAATATAACAACAACGTCTGCTCGGTGATTTTCCATCTCTTGAACTATAGTGTTAATCGCCTCATCTCCAAAAGAGCCGTTACGGTCATCGACGAGAGAATACGCCTCGTCGATAAACAAAACACCGCCCGTCGCCTCTTTAAATTTATGTTGAACGGTTTGTGCCGTCCAACCAACATACTTGCCGACGAGGTCGCCACGTCCTACCTCGACAAGATGCCCCTTGGAGAGAAGTCCGTTTTCTCTCATAATGCGTGCAAACAATCTCGCAACCGTTGTTTTTGCCGTTCCGGGATTTCCCGAAAAAATCATATGCATAGCGGGAGTATCTCGCTTTACGCCTTTTTCCTCGTAAAGCTTTTGCATTTTGTAATAATTAAGCGCTTTCTTAATAACCGTCTTTGCGTCGTTAAGTCCAATCATTTCGGAAAGCTCGTCATATGCAGAGCCCTGCGGCTTTGCTTTTACAGCCTCCTTGCGTGCGACGGCAATATCCTTATACTGCGGATAAATCGTGCTTTTAAGCTTTTCATTATACCACTCATCAAAGGTCAACTGAAGCTCGCCCGCAAGATAGGTTTTATCACTATCTATTGAAGAAAACAACCTTTTATCGGTACGCACTTTCTTTTCCTTAGCAAGCGAGGTAAGAAAAGAGTGAGCATCCTCGCTTTTGATAAAATCCTCTTTGATCTCAATAAATGACATTGTACCGAGGTTTTCATAAAAAAACGATTTTACCTTTTTACACTCGCGAGGCAGACAAATTACCGTCAAAACCTCATTGCGATAGCGCTTTGCCATCTCGCAAATATTTTCAATAGTGTCACGCTCACCGCTTGCGCGTCCGCCGTCTTCGCTATCATCGTCGGAAAGATATCGGACTACAACCGCTCCACCGCGACAGACCTTATACAATGCTTCATACGCCATTTGAGAATAACTCTCCCCTGGGCGAAAATCCAAAAAGGTGTAGCGTCTGCTATCAAGTCGAAAATTTGCGTAAAGAGCATCAAGAACAGTTTTATAGACCTCACGTCGCGTGTCGCGATTATCGGTTTCTACAAAATAATGTACGGGATGCCCCGAGGCGTGCGCGCTCTTTCGACCTGCGTAAATGCGTTCAAGCTCGGGAGAAAGGGTTTCGGTCATAAAATACTTATTTGCAACGCTAAGCAAAGCCTCCTTGCTCTGCTTCTCCTTGGTAAGATTTTCACCGAAGCTAATGCCGCGCCCCATACGTCCCGTTATTTTATCAAGCTCAAACTGCTCAAGAATTTCGCTATCGTCTTCGATAAAATCGTGGCGGTCTGCGTTGTTGAGAAGCGTTTCAGTTTTGTTAATAGTAATTTCTTCCACAATAATATCCTGAATATCAAGACCAATAAAATCAACGTATTTTTTTGCCGATTTCAAAGGATGAATATAATATTTTGTGATTAAACCAATCGTAACGGCATCGTCCAAAATTTCAGATACGAAAAAGCAGATATCGCTGTTAAGAGCGTTGTACTCCGCCGTCGCAAATGCAATTTTGCGAGCCATCTCCTTTTTTGCCTGCCTGTTATCACCAATACTTACCGCCTCCGCACTGATACCCTGAAGCTTGTAAAAAAACATAATAAAATCCTCCCGAAATTTTCTTTCAAGAGGATTATATCATAAGTTATGTACGAAAAAAGGGACATGATTTGAATTTAATTTTCATCATAACCATATCTGCGCAGAATTTCTGCTGCACTGTGTGATTTTTTTTGCTTTTCAGGAATATCTTTTAGCCATTGAACAAAGTTATCCTCTAAAGTGGTTGGATTTTGTCTACCTAAAATGATATTAGCCATCATTAAATCACAAGTCTTATCATACTGTTGACAATAACTATCGACATGTACGCCATCAATAAATCCGCCAAAGCAATCGTTAACAGTTTTCACTGTACTTAACATGATTTCTAGAGGCCATATTAAAAATTCTTTTTGTAAAGGTGTGAGATTTGAGAATACTGGGTCATCCATTTCCCTTATACCTTTTACTATATCTTTATATTCTGACTCGGTTAAATTGCTCCAATTTGTTTTAATAGGATTTTCACGATTATTGCGATTATACCAAGTCAAGGTAAACGAATCAAGCGCCATATGACAATGCGCGAAGTATGCTTCATTTACACCGTTAAGGCAATAACACCCCTTAAAAGTGATATTAACTATTTTTTGTGCCTTTCCGTAATTAACCGGAGAACCATCACCATTCATATAATACAAATTTATCGTATTCAAAACTTCGTTGCATCTTTCATGATGCCAATCATCAAAATCATCTTGTGATAATACAGATGCATTAAAATAGTTATATATATGCATCAAAAAGCTATCCGGATTTTCCATATTTAATAAATCCATCTTAAGTTTGTCGCTAGAATCGGCATATAGTGGCTTTAGTGTTCTAACTGTTAAATCCAAAATAGCACGTCTTATAGCAATTTTATAAGCATCTACATTTCCCAAATTTCCGGTTAATTTTAGGTTACTGGTCATATCTGCAAATTTTTGTTTTTCTTGATTTAAAATCGCTCCGTATGGCATAACAAATTTCACCTTTCCTCATTTAATTTATTTTATTTTTCAATATTTTTCCAATCCTTTTATCAAGTTCTCTCTAATCCTCTCCCTCAAGTTCTCAGGCTTTGTCACCTCGACGTGATTGAGATATTGAAGCGCCCAATATTCCATGGCTTTAGGGCTAGCGACGATTTCGACCTTGATTTTTTTCTTATCGTCGGCAAGCTCGCTCATGCGTATATCCTTACCAAACCAATCAATTATTTGGTCTACTATCGCTTTATCGGCAATAAATTCAATGCGCTCGGGCTCGTCGGCGTACATATACGGCATACCGGTTGCAATCTTTTTAAAATCAACGCCGTTTTCATATCCCGCAATATCTGTAATCGGTATAGCAGGCTTATCGGTAATTTTCATATTTGATATATGATCCAAACGCTGAAAAGTAATAGTTTTCATAAAATCACTATATCCCATCAAATAATATCTTTGATTGTGCAAAATCAACTGATAAGGGCTAACGCGCTGAAATGACGATCTGTGAAGCTGTCCGTCAATTCCGTATTTATTATAATCGTATTGAATACGCTTTCCGCTTGCTATCGCTTCATCAACGACGTCTATATTATAAAATATCGCCTGATTTTCTGTCTTACTCCACTCATTGACTGAATACACGTTTTTAACGTGCGAGCGGAAATACTTATTTGAAAGTCCGCAGAGCTTTTCAATCAAGTCCTTTGAATGCTTAGCGGTGATATGCTTACTTTGAAGAACTCCATCAATCAAAAGCTTAAGCTCGGAATCCTCAAACTCACGGCTCTCAATATAGCTACCTGCACGGCAAGAGCAAATATCAACGCCCGCATCACGAAGATCGGCGATATTCTTTCCAATCGCCTTGCGCTCCATTTCAATACCGTAATCGTTTTCAAGGTGTTGGATGATTTCCTCCTGAGTCATAGGATGGTTGTAATCACTATGCTTAAGCAATATCTGCCATATGCGTAAAAGTGCTAATTTTTTAGGTTCTGACGACATAACAATTCTCCTTTACTTTGTTCCTCGCACAGGCTACTAACATACCTTGACCATGGACGAATTTTCAACTTTCTTTATTAGAAAGCAGCATATATAAAAATTATATCACAATAGCGTGATAAAATCAATATTTCACCAAATTTTTACATATTTTTCATCAAAAAAAGACCCGCTTTCGCAGGTCTTAATTTTTTATTTAGTTACTCAAGCCTTTGCAGCTTCCTTTTCAGCCTTAGCTGCAGCCTTAGCCTCAGCCTTTGCCTTCTTTTCAGCAGCCTTTGCAGCCTTCTTATCAGCTACGGGCTTTACATAATCTATAAGCTTAACGATAGCCATTTCAGCACCGTCACCTCTACGAGGTCCAAGCTTGTAGATCTGAGTATAACCGCCGTTACGCTCTGCATAAAGGGGAGCGAGCTCAACGAATACCTTCGTTACAACATCTTCCTTAGTAATATATGCGAGTGCTGCACGACGACTTGCAAGAGTATTCTTCTTGCCAAGAGTAATCATCTTTTCTGCGATAGAGCGAACCTCTTTTGCTCTTGTAAGAGTCGTTTCTACCTGACCGTTCTCAAGCAACAATGTAACCATTCCGCGCATCATAGCTTTTCTCTGAGCGGTGGTTCTGCCGAGTTTTCTTGTTCCGGGCATTATATTTCCCTCCTTTTCGGTATTTTCTGTACTTACGCGCACTCAGAAGACTTAGTCTTCATCCTTACGGAAATCAAGTCCAAGTGAGTGCAATTTCTGAATCACTTCTTCAAGTGACTTCTTACCGAGGTTACGAACCTTAATCATATCCTCCTCGGTGCGATTAATAAGATCTTCAACCGTGTCTATGCCTGCACGCTTCAAGCAGTTGAAGCTTCGTACAGACATTTCAAGCTCCTCAATGGTCATCTCAAGAACCTTTTCCTTCTTGGTTTC
>JAZRGA010000034.1:0-31029 GCA_045643945.1 Eubacteriales bacterium
GTCAATAATTTTGTACATTTTTAAATATTTTTGTGTATTTTTACAATATACTGTTATGCTAAATTATAAAAAACATAAAAAGCAAATCAGCTATAGATTGATATAGAGCCGTTCTGCAAAACCCAGAAGCTTGTATCAAAGGATCTTTCCATACCGTAATAATTTTCGGGTATTGAATCTATAATTGATGCCGTAACCGGCATAGCCTTACCCATTTTAAGCTCCTCTAAGGACTCAAAATTCAAATATACCGTATCCTCTATTACCTTAGTTTGATGAACGGTTGTATCTCCTACCACCTCATAATAATCGAACTTGGTTTCAAGCATAACCGTTATTGTGATTTTTTCCGAGGGATCAAGAACGATTTTTTCTTCGAAAAATTCATCCTTAAGCTTTGCTCCGACCTCAAAATCTATGCTTAGATCACTGTCGATTATCACGTTTGCATAGCAATCAAAGTAAAGCATCATCGTCGACTGCGAAAATTTATAATCTCTCACGTTATGAAAATATCTTGCAGGCTCTTTTCCACCGCTATACTTTTTATTTATGTCCTTTTTAAAATCCTCGTATTTTAATGCAACGTACTCACCGTCCGCCGCAACGCCTGTCGTAATTCCGAGAACTCGACCGTGAGCATCAACTAAAGCGCCACCACTGCTACCGTGGTCAATTGTTGCGGTATTCGTATAATAATTTCTATCTCCCGAAACCGCGTCGGCATTAAGTATTTTACCCGATCTTACACTCATTTCAGAGCTTTCATTCGTATATCCAAGCGCGTAGACCTTATCTCCCGATTTTGCAAAATCAGCAAATTCAACGGGTTGAGAGGAATATTCGGTTGCCAATCTACATATAGCGTAATCCGAATCTACATCATTATATGTGTACATTACGTTTACGTCATATACAGTGCCGAAATATGTCTGCACCTTGACGTAATAGCATCCGTCAATAACGTGCGCATTTGTTATAAATGTACCGTTTTTGTCGATAAAAAATCCCGACCCCATAGAGAGAACAGTTTTTTTATCAAAATCGTAACAAATAATTTTTATGATTGAAGGCTTTAGCTTTTTTGCAATTTCGTCTATTGACAAAATCGGTAAATCCTCAACCTTCGAGCTCGTATCCGAGGACTCAAATATACTATCGCTATCGCTATCATTGGTTTCAGTACCGTTATCACTCCTCTTACCGCAAGAAATCAAGCAAGATACGATGCATGAAGATAGGACTAATAACGCAATAAGCCTTAAAATTAATTTATGCTTCATAGGTAAATCACCTCTAAGTTACATTTTTGCCGTAACGGCTCATTTTATTATAGCATCTTATATTTAATTTGTCAATCCTAAAGAATTTGAGGACTTGTTTTTTGTGATGATATTTTTTACTTGACACGACGTGTTTTTTTTGCTATAATATATATTGGTTTTATATATTATTATTCACCTAAGTCTTGAAAGGAGTGCTGTTATGAGGAGAGCTATGACCGAAATTGCGGGTAACCGTGAGCTTTGCAAGCGACTTACCTCGGATATTTCATCGGGTGCGCTCTCGCACGCATACATCCTTGAGGGAGCAAGCGGCAGCGGAAGAAAAACAATTGCTTTAAACGTCGCTGCGGCAACGGCTTGCGAAAACCGCTTTGACAGCAATCATCCAATTCCCTGCCTTTGTTGTAATTCCTGCAAAAAAATACTCGGCAAAAAATCAACCGACGTCATTTTTGTTAAGGACGAAACCAAAGCAACGGTAGGTGTTGATATCGCACGTTTTTTAAAGGAAAGCGTTCGTATAGTTCCGAATGATATAGAGGACAAATTCTATATTATTGAGAATGCGGATAAGATGACAGACCAAGCTCAGAATGCTCTACTTCTTACACTCGAAGAACCGCCGTCATTCGTTCATTTCTTTTTGATATGCAACAGTGACGATTCACTTCTTGAAACAATAAGAAGCCGAGCAATAACGCTCAGGACTCAAAGACTAAGCGATAAAGAAATCGAGGATTATATCTGCTCACACGATACTCGTGCGGCGCAAATGAAATTCACTTCACCAAAGGAATTTCAAGAGCTTATAAAGGCTTCGCGCGGCGGAATAGGAAAAGCGCTTGAATATCTCGAGCCAAAGGCTTGGAAGGAAGTAAAAGCGCAACGTGATTTTATACGCAGTCTAATACTCGAATCCCTTACACGCCGCTCGGCAGAGGTCTTAATTCCTCTATTGTCAAGGTTTTCATCAAAACGAGATGTTCTTGCTGATGAGCTTCTGCTACTCTATCTTGCGGTGCGTGATTTGATAGTATTAAAAAAATCCGACTCATCATCACTTGAATTTTACTGCGACCCAAACGAGGCCATAGAGCTTTCTGATAAGGTTTCACTCTCGTTTCTTTACAATTTCTATCGAAACGTCGACGTTGCTATCAACGAGAACAAGCGAAACGCCAACGTGCGTATTATGATAATGAAATTAGCGGTAAATTCGGGTATTATTTAAGAAACTACCGAAAGGAAAACAAAATAAATGGAAAACGAAAACAAGAACAAGGGTTATCCAAAGCGTAAGCATAAATCTTATTTTATCGCCCCTAATGCGGCACAGGAAAAAGCGTCCGAAAATGCAACGCAGAGTGATAGCGCAAATCCCCCTGCAGATTCCGCTCAAAGAGTAGCCAAATATAAAAATAAACCGAAAAATCCTAACATTTCAAAGCAGGATTCTACCTCGGAACAAGTGCAAAGCACAAATAACACTACAAACGAGCAAGCATCTAAGCCCGCTCAATTTGACAACAAAAACCGAAAGAACAAAAACAAGCACAGAAAGCACGATAACGGCGCTAACGATTCTCAAGCTAACCGTGAGCGCAATGATTTTGACGGTCAAAGTGCAAATTTAATGGAAAATGATTTTTCCTTTTCAAAATTTGATAAGCTTGAAAAGCCTGCTCCCAAAAAACTTGAAAGCTTTGCATCCTCTCCCGAATATCAAAAATATAAGGATTATGAGGAATTTACCTATGATGAGCTTTATGGCTCTTTAGACGATGCCGATACGCTTGATAAATCAGCCGAGAATGTATCCGACGATTTAAATACACCAATATCAGACGTGGATTTAAAGGATATTACTGATGAAGTTATAGAGGAAAAGCCAAAGGGACTTGTCGAAGTGGTTGGAATCCGCTTCAAGGCATCGGGAAAAACCTACTACTTCTCGCCTAATGGAATAAACCTTAGAATGGGAATACACGCAATAGTTGAAACGGCTCGCGGTCTTGAGTACGGTGAGGTCGTTATGGCTAATTCCTTTATTTCCGAGAGTGAGATAGTTCCGCCCTTACGTCCCGTAGTTCGTGCGGCAACTCAAGCGGACATACTTCACAACGAAGAAATAAAGGAGCTTGAGGAAAACGCTTTTAAAATATGCAACGAAAAAATAATTGCTCACAAGCTCGATATGAAGCTTATCGATGCGCAATATACATTTGATAACTCAAAGCTTCTTTTCTACTTTACCTCATCGGGACGAGTTGACTTTAGAGAGCTTGTTAAAGATCTTGCGTCGGTATTCCGCACAAGAATAGAGCTTAGACAGATAGGAATTCGTGACGAGGCTAAAATGGTAGGAGGTCTTGGCATGTGCGGCCGTCCGCTTTGCTGTTCTAAATTCCTTACCGATTTCGGTCAGGTATCTATAAAAATGGCAAAGGAACAAGGTTTATCGCTCAATTCGGCGAAAATCTCAGGAATTTGTGGCAGACTTATGTGTTGCTTGCGCTACGAACATGATACCTATGAATATGAAACCAAGCGAACTCCTCCCGTTGACACTCTCGTTCGCACAGTTGACGGCGTCGGAACTGTAATTGATATGTCACCGCTTCAAGGAACTATTAAGGTTAAGCTTGCGGCAACCCCCGACGTACCTCCCAAGAGCTATAAGCGCAACGAGGTTACGATATTAAAGAAAAAGAACTAAAAAACAGCAACGGACTTAAAAAATCCGTTGCTGTTTCGATTATTTAGATATTTAAATCAACCATATAATTCGCCCTTATAATTCGCCCTTATAATATTTCTTTATAAGCCTTTTGGTTTTAAATGTTTTTGGAATTTCACCGTTAACGAAAAATGGAGTCTTTTTATTTTTTGGATACGACAATAAATAATACGGAAGCGGTTCGCTCCTACTATAGCCGCCAAACCTAGTAATGCTTCTGATATCCGTCCATCTGATTGTTTCAGTTTGCCCCAAGACATAAACAATTTTAATCTCTTTATAGGAAAAAATAATATATAGGGGAGAAATTAAAAAAACAAATACAGACAACAATATCACAACAGCGCATACTATGCAAAATCCAACGCCTCCCTCTCTAAAAAATGCGATCAAAAGCCACAAAAATACGATAAACATAAAAAACGGCAAAAAAAGGTGGGTATTAAAAGCTATGTAGGTTTTATGCCGTGATTTTAAATTCTTTTTCATTTTATATTGCTTCTATTCCCTTCTACGATTTACGCAACTATTATAACACAATAAAATACAAATGTAAAGCACACAAAAATATAAATTTAATTTTTAAAAAATTTCAAAAAAACACTTGACAAACCAAAAGCGATGTGATATAATATCAAATGTTGTGAATAACGCACCTTTAGCTCAGTTGGTAGAGCAACTGACTCTTAATCAGTGGGTCCCGGGTTCGAATCCCTGAAGGTGCACCATAAAGCTCATTCGAAAGGATGAGCTTTTTTCTTTCCCATAAGCTATAATTATTATCCACGAGTCAAAACTGACTCTTAATTTCGCCCTACGGCGAATGTTGCAGTGGGTCCCGGGTTCGAATCCCTGAAGGTGCACCAGAAAAAAAGCACTTGCGTTTTGCAAGTGCTTTTTTCAACGAAATCCGCTTGCAGCGAGTGAAATTTGGCTTCGCCAAGTGAAATAGCTTCGCTGTGAAATATTTGCTAGGCAAATATGAGAACTCGAATTTCATTTCACATTGCGACTATCTGGAGCAATATTTCACAATTTACGTAAGAAAATTATTTCACATTCGGCATCGCCGAATATTTCACTAAATTGATTGAGTTGTTAAATTGAACTACAAGTACAATCAAATTCATTCGAAAGGATGAGCTTTTTATTTTCCTCACAATTTTAATTTTTAGTTTGTTCAAACGAGGCTATCTTTTTTCAAATGGTCAATCTGCACAAAATTGTGCGTTTAAATTCTACATTATGCAACTCTTTAAAAATACTATAATAATTGACGGTTTTGCTAATTTGTGATATAATATTATGTGGTAAAAGAGTTTTATCAGTTTCATTTTTATTCATTTTAAATTACACAATTCGTATGAATAGATAGGAGGAAAAAATATGTCTATATCAAAACGATTATTAGCATTCATTATGTGCTTACTGATGCTATTTAGCGCAGTAGCGTGTGCAAACGATGTAGAGGATTATTCGGACTCTGGCTCGGGCTCGGCAAATTTAATTGAAACAGGCCCTTCTCAAGCGCCCGATAACTACGTTGTATTTGCCGAATATGAGGTTGCAAACTTCAGAGTGGTTTACGAAAAAGACCTGCCCTCTGCGGTTAAAAAGAAGTTAACAACAAACCTCGAAACTCTTAAAAACAAAATCGGTGTTATAATGGAGGCTGTTGACGACGCAACACTTCCCGCCCCCGATGGCAAGCCCGAAATTCTTATCGGTGAAACCAACCGTGAGGCATCAAAGATTGCATCCGCAAAGCTTCGCTCGGGAGAATACACCATTGATTACAACAAAGACACCAACACCTTAGTTATAGCAGGTGGCGGCGCTCAAGCGCTTGGAAATGCAATTGATACCTTCTTTAAGAAGGGGCTTGACGCCAACAAGCGTTATCTTGCGGTTGCAAATAATTATCACGCAGAAAAATTCCTCGAATTCCCGATCCAGTCTGTATTAATAGACGGTGTTCCGATTCAGGAATATGCGGTAGTTTATCCCAAGGGTGCAGATGCGGTAACTAAGTATGCGGCACAAAACCTCGTTGATTACGTTAAGAGAAACATGGGTGTTAAGCTTACCATGAACGAGGATAGCAAAGCAGAAAAGCAATACGAAATACTTATCGGCAATACCAAGCGCGCAGAATCTAAGATATCTACCTCTATGAAAGAGGGTCAATACGTTCTTATGAAGAAGGGCGACAAGATAGTTATGCAGGGTAACGGAATTTACGTTGGAGCGGCAGTTGGCGCATTCGTAAGCAAAAATCTTCCCTGCACCGGTAGCAAAAAGCAAATCGAAATCGACAATCTTCCCGGAAGTGCATCGGCGCAGACATACAAGTTCCCCGCTACCTTCAAGAATGCAGTTATTATGATAGGCGACGGAATGGGCTTCAACCACGTTGAAGCGGCAAAGAACTCCGATATGGGAGCATTTTTTGCAGAGCAATTCCCCAACAAGGGTAAAGCGGTAACACGCTCGCAATCGGTTATTAACGGCTCTATAAAGTATACAGACAGTGCAGCTGCGGCAACTGCTCTTGCAACCGGATATAAGACACTTAACGGACGTGTAGGCGTTGACAAAAACGGAAATGATTTAAAGAACGTTCGCGAGCTTGCAGACGAAAAGGGTGCAAAAACAGCGGTAATAACCACCGACGTAATTGGCGGCGCTACTCCCGGAGGATTCCTTGCTCACAACACGCAGAGAAAGGTTAACGGAGTAACTAACCCCGCAATTATAAATCAAATAAACACTCTCGTTCAGCAGAAAAAGGTTGAATATACAATGGGACGCTCGTCGGACAGTTATTCTGCTCCCAACCCCGATATTCTTACGGGTACAAGAGAAGCGCTCGACATTATTGCGGCAGGTGGCTCACAGTTCTTTATGATGGTTGAAGGCGCATATATTGATAAGCGCTCACACCAAGACGATATTGAGGGATGTGTTGCATCGGTTAAGCAGTATAACGAGGTTATCGCTTATATGTCAACATTTGTATTCTGCCACCCAGATACGGCTCTTATCGTTACTGCCGACCACGAAACCGGTGCTTTGTCAAAGAACTCAAGCGCTAAATACGGATATGCATACACCAACAGGGACGGAACTAATGAAAATGGCGGAGCATACCGTCAGCATACGAACAATGATGTTCCCGTATATGCAATAGGTCCTAAGACCGAATATTTCAACAATTACAGAGTTGAAAACGTATGTATTCCTCACTTTGCGGCTCAGGCGTTCGGAGATACCAACTTCGGCGATTCCAACTACACAAAAAATAGAGAAGCATATTAATTAAAAACCTACAGACCGTAGAAGTTTCTGCGGTCTGTTTTTTATATTAATGTAAATATTCACAAATCTGTAACAATTTTGTGATAAAATAAGATGATAATATGTTTAAACAATAAACGAGGAAATAAATGCTTTTACATAATGAAAATATCACCGATTCTGTAAAGCTTTCGGTTTTAAATACAAACAAATTCAAGGCATCGGTAATATCCTTTACAATAATCCTGCCTTTAACGAAAAAAAATTATATAAACAATCTCCTTCTTGCTCATATTTTGCGCAGAGGAACTAAATCTTATCCAAGCACGGCATCACTAAACAAAAAGCTTGACGAGCTATATGGGTCCTACGTAGAAACAAAAAGCCATCGTATAGGTGAGAATATATCCCTCACGCTGACCGCAGAAATATTAGATAACAAATTCGTAACAGACAAAACAGATGTTTTGGGAGAGACAATAGATATCATATCCGAGCTTATCCTCTCCCCTATTTTTTTAGACGATAGCTTTAACACAAGCTTTTTCGAGCAGGAAAAGAAGCTCATCTGTGAAGCGATTGATGCCGAAATAAACAATACTCGACTATATGCGACGAAGCGCTGCTTGGAAATCATCAACGAGTCACTTGATGTACCTACAAGTAGGGAATGCAAGGAGTTGATTTCAAGCACTACGCTTAATTCTTTAGCAGAATATCACGATTATCTTATTAACAACGGAGCTATTAACGTCTTTTATATCGGCTCGCAGGATGCAAGCTCCATAAGAAATAAATTGTCCTCGGTCTTTACTTCATACCCCTGCCAAAAAGCTATACCGCTTATTTTCCCTCGCCCGATATCAAGAGCAGACGCGATAGAAATATCCGAGAAAATGCCCGTATCTCAGGGCAAGCTTGTTCTTGGGTTAAGCACAGGAGTTACGGTAAGTAAAACCGACGGTGCGACCTATACCGGAGTAATGCTAAATGAAATTCTTGGTGGCTCGGCTTCATCAAAATTGTTTTTAAACGTAAGAGAAAAACTTAGCTTATGCTATCATTGCTCCTCATCTTATTCAGGATATTCTGGAATATTAGTTATTTCATCGGGATTTGAGGTTAAGAATTACGAAATAGCTAAAAAAGAAATTTTTAATCAAATCGAGGATATTAAGCGAGGAAATATAAGCGATACCGAATTTGAAGCGGCTCGGCTCTCGTTAACAAATAACTATCGCCAAATTTATGACAGTCCGTTCGAGTTAAAATCATTTTTTAATAATCGTGCGCTCTTGGGCATATCCGAAAATGTTGAGGATGCGATTTCAAAGATTCTATCTGTAACAAAAGAGGACATTATTGCGCTCGCAAGCAATATAAAGATTATAGCGTCTTATTTTATTGAGGGTACTCTGACAGATTACACGGAGGATGAAGATGAATAAAGAAATTTTCACAAGCTCGCTTCTTGATGAGCAATATACTAAATACCGTCATCCCTCCGGACTTGATATTTATATTTTTCCAAAAAAGCTTACAACCTTTTACGCTATTTTCGGTGTAAAATTCGGAGCTATTGACAATTGCTTTTCGCTTAAAGAAAATCCCGACAATATAATTACCGTTCCCGACGGAGTTGCGCATTTTCTTGAGCATAAGCTTTTCGCAAACGAAGACGGAAGTGATTCCTTTGAGCGTTTTTCAAGCTTAGGAGCGGATGCAAATGCCTATACATCCTTCAACAACACTGCATATCTGTTCTCCGCAACAGAAAATTTTTACGATTCTTTGCGTGAGCTTATACGTTTTGTAACTCATCCTTATTTTACAGAAGAAAATATCGCATCCGAAATCGGAATTATTACAGAAGAAATAAATATGTATAACGATTCCCCGTCCGACCGCTGCTTTTACGGTATGCTTGAGGGAATGTATGAGCATCACAGTATTAGAAGAAATATCTGCGGAACTGCGAAATCTATTAAAAAAATAACGCCCGAGCTGATGTATAATTGCTATAATTCCTTTTACAATCTTAACAATATGGGGCTCTTTATTTGCGGCGACGTTGATGAAGATGAGATCATTAAGATTGCAGACGAGCTTTTACCGAGTAAATCTACACAATTTGATATCATCCATCAAAGCAACAATAAAAAGGAAGAACCGCAAGTATTTCGAACGTACGTTGAAGCGAGAATGCAAATCTCAAAGCCTATTTTCAATATTGGAATAAAAGATACGAATATACCCGATAACTCCGATGAACGCCAAAAAAGAGAAGCTATTTATTCAATTCTTAACGAAATGATATTTTCGCAAGCAGGAGAGCTTTTTTCCTCTCTTTTTGAACGCGATTTAATTTCACCGAGTCTTTCTTACTGCTACACAATATCTCCGACAAATGCCTATAACTCTATTGCGGGCGAAGCGGATACCCCTAAGACAGTACTTGATGAAATACTTAAATTCATTGAAGATTTAAAGATAAAGGGGCTCGCATATGATGACTTTATTCGTAGCAAGCGAATTATGTATGCGGATTTTGTAAAATCCTTTGACTCAACCGAGGGTATAGCAAATAATCTTATGTCATTTAGCTTCGACGGAGCGGAAATGCTTTCTTACGTCGATATCATTGAATCAATAACCTTTGATGACGTAAATGCAATTTTTTCTAACGCATTTGACAAAGATAAAATAACTCTATCGGTGATTATGCCTTTAGATAACAATTAAAACATAAAAAGGAGAACTTATGACTACAATTTCCTTTCCAGGACTTAACATAGGTGAGTTCACGTTAGACCCTGTTGCTATAAAAATCGGCGACTTCAGTATACGCTGGTATGCGCTGTTTATAGTTACGGGTATGATACTCGCCGTGCTTTATACCGCACACAGAGCTAAATCCGAGGGAATAATTTTTGACACTATACTCGATTTTGCTATATTTACTATTCCCGTAGGAATTATCGGAGCAAGACTTTACTACGTATTTTTTGACTGGGTGGACATTATGGTAAACCATAAGCCAAACACCTATCAAAGCTTTATCGACGTTATTGCTATTTGGGAAGGCGGACTCGCAATATACGGCGGCGTAATTTTTGGCGCACTGACGGTTTTAATCGTTGCAAAAGTCAAAAAAATGTCAAATAAAACTCTTTTAAAAATCACCGATTCGGTTGTTCCCGGAGTAATGATTGCCCAAGCGATAGGCAGATGGGGTAACTTTTTCAACGGTGAAGCATACGGAACTCCGACCGCATTACCTTGGAGAATGTGCTCGGATAAATTTGCAACCCGTCTTTACAGATTAGGACTTATCGATCAGGAAACGGCACTTGAAATGCTTGACGGAGCATTAGGAGTGCATCCAACCTTTCTTTATGAATCGCTTTGGAATATTTTGGGATTTATAATTATAAATATTATATTTAAGAAAAAGCGCTTTGACGGTCAGATAATGCTTACCTACTTTACCTGGTACGGATTTGGAAGAATGTTTATCGAGCTTTTGCGAACAGATAGCCTTACTAACGGAAGCAACATTCGCATTTCCTCGCTTGTAGGACTCCTCTCGTTTATAGTTGGCGGCTCGCTCTTGCTTTATCTCTTTATCAAGAACAAGGGAAATAAAGCTTTTGGTAGCGCCTTGTCTGAGGTTGCCGAGGGTGTGAGTATTGATTTGAATGAAGAAAATGCCGAAAACAATTCTGAAAGCACCGAAAGCGCAGAAAATACAACAGATAATAACAATATAGAAAATGAAACAGAAAATATAATAGAAAGCAAAGAGGAAGAAAACGATGGCGAAATTGATTAACGGAAAAGAAATCTCGGCAAATATTCGTTGCGAGATAAAGGCAGAAACAGAAGAATTTGTTAAAGCTACGGGTGTTCGTCCTGGACTTGCGGTTATAATCGTAGGTGAGGACCCCGCATCGCAGGTTTATGTTAGAAATAAGAAGCGCGCTTGCGACGAGGTAGGCTTTTACTCGGAATCCTATGAGCTTCCCGCAGAAACCACGCAAGAGGAATTAAATGCGCTTGTTGACAAGCTTAACAAAAATGACAAAATACACGGCATTCTTTGTCAGCTCCCACTACCTAAGCATCTTGACGAAAACGAGGTTATTATGCGAATAGACCCTAACAAGGACGTCGATGCTTTCCATCCTCAAAACGTCGGAAAAATTATGATAGGCGATTACTCATTTCTCCCCTGCACTCCCGCAGGAGTTATGGCTCTTATTGAGCGCAGCGGAATTGAGGTAAGCGGTAAAAAATGCGTAGTAGTAGGACGCTCCAATATTGTCGGAAAGCCTCAGGCTATGCTTCTTCTTCATGCAAACGGAACGGTTACTATCTGTCATAGCCGAACAAAAAATCTTGCCGAGGAATGCAGAGCTGCAGATATATTAGTGGTTGCAATCGGCAAGGCAGACTTTATTACAGGAGATATGGTCAAGGACGGTGCAGTCGTTATCGACGTTGGAATGAACAGACGCGCTGACGGTAAGCTTACGGGTGACGTTGACTTTGCAAGCGTTGAGCCTAAAGCATCATATATCACCCCCGTTCCAGGTGGCGTCGGACCTATGACTATTACTATGCTTATGCAAAACACACTCACATCTGCTAAAAACGCTGTAAAATAAGAAATAAAATGTACCGCTACGAAACACATATGCACACCCTGCCCGTCAGTCGATGCGCAAGATACAACGTTCGTGAGAATCTTGAATTTTATAAGTCACTCGGCTATGACGGAATATTTATAACTAATCATTTTCTTGACGGAAATATCAACATTGATAAATCCCTACCTTACGAGGAAAAGGTTAAGTTTTACTTTTCTGACTACCATGAGGCTCTCGCTCTCAGTGATGAAATTGGAATAAAAATTTTTCTCGGAGTTGAAATTTCCTATCGCGGAACTGATTTTCTTATATATGGACTTGACGAAGAATGGTACTTGTCACATCCGGAAATAATGGATATGAAGAAAAGCGAGGAGCTTCCGTATCTTGCCTCGCACGGTGCTTTGGTAGTTCAAGCGCATCCTTACAGACAAGACAGACACATAGACCACATACGCCTTTTTCCGCACTGCATAGAGGGTGTTGAAACGATAAATGCTTGTCGCACAGAGCTTGAAAACAGAATGGCGGATATCTTTGCCGATTCTTACGGATTTGTAAAGACCGCAGGCTCTGACAACCATATCGCATCCCAACTTAACCACTTTGCAGGTATGGAAAGCGAAACACCGCTCGTCAATGAAGCCGACTTTATAAAAAGAGTGAGAAATAGCGAAATGAAGCTATTTACATTAGATATTTAAAAAAATACCGCTTTACTATCTTAGCTGATAATAAAGCGGTTTCTTATTTGCGTAGATATTATATAATTATTCTTTCCAAACAAAATTATAATTGATAGATTCGCCACCGTCGACGAGAATATTTTGACCTGTACAAAATCTGTTGATGACCGTCAAAAAATACGCCCACTCTGCAATTTCCTCAACCGTTGCCCAACGCTTTAGCGGTGTTTCATCCATAATCTGCGACCACAAATCAGGGTCATTAATTACGCAATCATTAAGCGGCGTCAAAACTCCACCCGGGTCAAGGCTATTACACGTTGCACCGTGTTTTGCAATACGCATAGCAACGTTCTTCGTATATGCCAAAACGCCACCCTTGCTTGCGCAATATTCGGGAAATTCTGCGCCTGTATGTCCACTTGCAGAACCGATATTTAAAACCGATTTTATATTCGGTTGCACACCGTATTTCTCGGTTATATAAATAAGCGCCTTAAGATTTATATCAATGTCCTCCTCGTTTTGAGTGCCTGCGTTGTTTATCAAAATCTCAACACCGTCGATTTCGGGAAGCTTATTTCTATCTCTAATATCACACTCTATATGAGTATAATTAGGGTCTGCTATGCTCTTTTCTTGTCTGTCAATACCTATAACGCTATGACCCTTGCTCAAAAAGCATTCGGCAATCGCCTTTCCTATTCCCTGCGACGTACCTGTAATTAATATTTTCATTTTTGACTCGCCTCCCGTAAGTAATCAAAATACTCCTTGCCGACGTTTTCAGCCTTCCATTTTTTTGTAATTCTGTAGCCTATCGGTGAAAAAATTATCTCCATTAATAATTCGGCTATCGCTCCAGTTAAAGCGCAGGTTGCGCATTGAAGAACGGTCCAACAAAATCCATCCCAAAATATCGGCGCAAAAAATACAAATACTATAACAGAAAAGATAAAATTATCCAAAAACTGCCCTATAAACGTTGAAACGTAGGTTCTCATAGCATAGGCAAGCTTGCCATCGGGGTTTTTATGAAAGCACTTACCAATGGTGTGATTTAGTAAATTATTTATAAGCGCAGATGCTAAAAACGCTATCGTGCTGCCGAGAAGAACAAACCAAGTACCGCCGAATATTCCGTCAAATGCCTCATAATTGTTTGCATTTGAGGGGATTATGCTAGCCACAAAAAAGACAAGGCAAGTCAGAAGATTTATCGTTACCGCGTGGAATGAAATTATAGTCGAAGCCTTTGGTCCAAAATGCTTGGTTATGATATCCATGCACATAAAAGAAAGCCATGATATCAATATTCCACCGTCAAGCGCTATCCAATCAAGCTGAAGAAGTGTTTTGTTTGCAAGTAAATTCATACATACCACACTAACCGTAAACAATGTAACTGCCGTTGTGGGTATAGACCTTAATAAAATTTTCGTTTCAGTATATATATTTTTCTTTTTCATTTTTATTAATATATTTTTTCCTTAAAATCGCATCTGTAATAATAATATAAACTATTATATCATACTTTTTAAGAAAATTCAAGCAATTTGTTTTCTATAAGCTATAATAAAAATATCATAACAAAATGTAATATAATTGTAGTGTAAACGTGTTAAAACTATTGACTATTTCGGTAGATTGTGGTATAATTATCTTATAATTTACAATTACAATATACTCTTTGGAGAGGCATTTATGAAATTTATTATATGCATAATAGCATCCTTATTAATAGCATCTATTCTTCTGTCCGTCGCCTTTGATACGGTAAGCAAAAATCTTGCATATGTCGACGTTGAAAACGAATCCGAAACGAATCAAACCGAGAAATCCACCTCGAAGCAAACGAACAAAGCGACTCAATCAAAGCCGAAGAACACAGCACAATCAAATAATACCGAAAATAATACCTCGGGTACTTCTACTAATAAGGCTACCGAAGCGCCCACAATATCTGAAACAAGCGAAAGCAACTATATATATAGTAATTACGAGCTTGACATTAGTAAAGCGCCAAACGCGCTCAGGGGTATAAACAACGGAGTGCTAAATCAAGCATATGCAGGAACTATAACCCTTCACGATAATATAAGGTATTTAAAAAGCCACACCGCATCTGCTGCAAAAAATACCGTGAAAGCTCCAATTGCAGCGGCGTTATACATTCTTGATGGCGAAATAAAAAATTGGGTCTGTGAAAAAGACATTTTATACGCTATAACCTCGTATACCAATAATCTTATCGCTATTGATTCACAAAATATGCTGCCTATTTATAAAGTTACTCTCCCTGCTCCTCCTGCGGAAATAAATATTATAGATTACAAGATTTATATTTCTTTTCCTGCCTTAAAGCAGATAGGTGTTTATTCGATGGCAAGCGGTAAGCAGGAATCTATGATTACGTTAGCAAACGAGGGGCATTCCTTTTGCATCGATGAAAATTATATTTTTTACACCGAGTCATCTCAACATTGTGAGATTTATAGAATGAATCTTCAAACCGAAGAAACCGAATTAGTAAGGCAATTCAGCAATAGCTATACAACCTTTTATTATCCAAACATATACCTAAACAAAGAAGATAGACTTTTATATATCGGTGAAACCTCCTCGTCGGGATGCGAATTATTTTACGTCGATGCCGATACTCTTGAGTTTAAGGGAACGTTTTCAAAAGACGGTTACGGTGTAGATAACAGCTCCCGTCAATTATTCCACTTTGACAATAAAGTAGTTTGGGGAAATTATTGCTTTTCCGATACAAATATAAATCAAATATACTGCGTGTACGGGGACCCGGAAAACGTATGCACATATTATGCAACAAAGGATTACGTTGTAACACGCGAGGGCATTTTCAATACCAATACCGCGGAATGCATTATGAAATATACTTTTTCAGATGACCGTTATAAGGACGCGATTATTACCGAGTCGTATAATATTTTCTTCAAAAGAGATACATCCAACCGAAAGGTTATACTTGGCGTTAACATGAATTTTCAATAAAAAACAGACCTTGAGATTTGCGCTCAAGGTCTTTACTTTTATTTAGATATAGAAAATACGATATCTGCTCTTTCTCTTACCTTATCACCCTCGAAATATCTTCTTTCAAGAGGTATCCATTCATCAAAAAATCGCTTAGCTAAGGCTTGAGAATTACGTATTAAAATTCGCTCTCTTTGATAATTCGGCTCAATATCTAAAAATACCGAAAGGTCATAATATTTTCCCAACACGGAATGCGTTGAATATGCGCCCTCGACTATATTTATTCTCTTTCGTTCAAGAGTTATCGGCTCTTTAAGCGATTGAGTCGAGCAATCAAACGGTCGATACGTCACATCCTCGTTTTGAATTAATGCTCGCAATACCTCATTTACAAATCGCTCTCTGTCAAAATTTCCGCCTATCTCGGCAAAGCGCTCGGGTGTTCTTTGCTCGGGTCGCAAAAAGAAATCGTCAATATGAAAAACATTACAATCATATTTCTCGCTTAGGATATTTGCAAGCGTGGTTTTACCGCTTGCACTACCGCCGTCTATTGCTACTATAATCCGTTCAAGCACAGATAGCTTATCTATTGCGTCAAAAAGCTCTGAAAAATCAATGCTAACATTATTAATCATTTTCTAATCCTTTAACCTTAAAATTTTAGAGCTATCTATCAGCATAACAAGAATTGGAATTAAAACAATTTGAATAATAATTCCGGGAATCGCATTCGTAAAAGCACCCGCAAGGAAAGCCGAAAGAGTAAAGCTTCCGCCCTTTATTCCAATACATACAAACATAGCCGCGCCCCACAAAAGGCGTCCTACCGTCATTGCAGCAAGCAAGGAGCAATAAATGTATATTTTTTTAGCAGGTAAAAGCTTATGCAAAATCCCTGCCACTGCGCCATACGTCATAAGCTCAATCGCCATACAAACCGCATTGGGGAATATAACGGGCATTCCGAGTGTAAGCGAGCGAAAAAGCGGCGCTACCGCTCCAACGGTTGCTCCCCATATAGGACCGCAGATAAATCCGCAGAGCAAAATCGGAATATGCATAGGACAAAGCATTGAGCCTATTTCGGGAATCTGTCCAGTCAAAAACGGCATTATATATGCGAGCGCCAAAAACAGTGCGGCAAGAATCATTTTTAAAAGCTTAGTATTTCTTTTCATTCTTATATCTATCTCTTATAACTCTGTAAAATTAAAATATTATGCTTATTCCTTACGGCTCGTGCGTCTTACTCGCTTTATTTTATAAAGCTCCTCAGTAGCAAGACGAGCCTTAGTAACCGAAGCATCTGACTTAGGAAAGCAAAAATAAGAAAACTCGTTATCGCCAATTCCTATCACGTCGCCAATCTCATACCAATAATAATCGGAATATAAAGTGTGCGAGAAAACGGGAGATTGCTTATATTCAAGCTTTCCATCGTTACTTGTTAAATGAAATCCGTTAGCATCATGGCGCAAGCGTCCCGAGCCTATATCGCAAACACCGTCAAGATTTACTTGAATCGAGATATCAACCTCAGTATCAAGCAGATAACTTCCGTCCTCTATCTCCTTGCGTACGCACTCTCTTTGCCAAGAATACCAATCGGGGATATGCGCATATTCTGTGTTACCGTCTAAAGCGGAAAGCTGACCGTACTTGTCCATTTCCCATACCTTCGAGCAAGCTTTACAGGTAAGGTGTATTCCCTTACCCTCCATTTTATTTTCAACTCCGCATTTAGGACATTTATATAAAATTCTATGTAATCCGTCAGCACGGTAAGGCACGTCGATTGATATTTTATTATCCCTCTGCCAAGCAAAATTGTCAAAGGAAAATGCCTCCTCCAAAAGCGCATCAAGCTCGTCGGCGGATTTTTCCTTTATTTCATCTCTTGTAGCAATACATTTAACCTTAGCGCTTACCTTGACGTCACGGATTTGAAGCATATTATAAAGCGGATCTCTGTGAAACGCGCCCTCGGTAATGACCGTTACTACGGGAACGTCAAGTCGCTTCATTAAAGAGCCAAGCCCCTTAGGAATAGCAGTCGCTCTACCGTCAAACGAATATCCCGCCTCGGGATACATCAAGACACTTGTTTTATTCTCTTTAAGCATATACTTTATATCACGAATCAACGAAATATCCGAAACATATTTATGCGTAGGCGTGCAACCAAGCCACCGCATAAGCTTTCCAAGAAATCCCGACATAGCATCAACCGAGGTAACTATTCCCATTCTTCGAGGATAAAAAATACCAAAAGCAAGCTTCATATCGGTAAAGCTTGAATGATTCATCAAAATAAGGCAAGGCTCTTTTTTGCCGACAAGCTCCATACGCTCGCTCGTATAGGAAAACTTTATTTTTTTAAGGGTTGGCGCAGAAGCTACTCGAACAACAGTAGCAAGAAATCTGCTTGGCTTCATTGGTCTTTTGTGCTTTAATCTCGGAAGCGCTAAAACCTCATCATAGGATAATTTGCGGGTTTTAATTTTCATAAGCTTATACCTAATTTCTATATATTTTTATAAGTTAATCGTTTGTCAAATCACCGTCACCGCTTATCGGTATCATATCACCAAGATAAGTTGGCGTGGGCTTAAATATAACTGTTGCAAAATCCTTGCACCGCGCAAGCACCTCTCGCATATCGCGCTTGCTCTGTCCCCAATATTCTCGATAATCGGCATTAACACCGTAAGCCTCTATACCTAAGCTTTCAGCAATATACAATGCTCTGTATAAATGATAATCCTGAGTTACTATTATCATTTTCTTAACACCGAATATCTCCTTTGCTCTGTAAATACTCTCATAGGTAGAAAAGCCTGCATGGTCCATAAACACGTCACTCGATTTAACACCGTCATCAATGGCGCTCTGTTTCATTGTGTTAACCTCATCATAGCTCGTTCTGCCGTGATCACCGCTCATTATAATTTTAGGCGCAGCTCCATTCTTATAAAGCTCGACACCTCGTCTTATTCTATCAGCAAGCATATCGCTTGGCTCACCGTTATTCTTAACTAAGCATCCAAGAACTAAAATACAATCCACACCCTCAAGCTCCGTAGCTTCGTCGGATGAAATAATATATTTTTTGCCGACACCTTTAACGTATGCATTTAATGAAAGCGCAACGGTTAAGCCGATTAAAATTATACTAAGAAAAATTGATAAAAGTATAATTACAATACGTTTTTTCACAGCTTTACCACCTTTAGGAATATTAGAAATTACATTAAATATATTTTACCATAAAAATACAAATTTTGCAATATTTTTATAGAAAAAACGGCAGGATATTCCCACCGTTTTATTGTTTTATATTAGGATTACAATAATCTTATTTATCTACTTGCAATATCTCTTGCAACGTGAACTCCGCTTGCCGATGCATGCGAGAGTGAATGAGTTATTCCACTGCCGTCACCGATAATATAAAGTCCCTCATATCGAGATTCAAGTCTTTCATTAACCTCATCCTCCATATTATAGAACTTAACCTCAACACCGTAAAGAAGTGTATCCTCGTTTGCAGTACCCGGAGCAACCTTATCAAGCGCATAAATCATATCGATAATTCCGTCAAGAATACGCTTAGGCAATACCAAGCTCAAATCTCCTGCGGTAGCCTTAAGTGTGGGAGTAATAAATGCCTCCTCTATGCGGCTTTCGGTTGAACGTCTGCCTCTAATTAAATCGCCAAATCGTTGAACTATAACGCCACCGCCAAGCATATTGCTAAGGCGTGCTATAGACTCACCGTATCCGTTAGAATCCTCAAACGGCTCTGAAAAGTGCTTAGCAACCAAAAGAGCAAAGTTCGTGTTTTCGGTCTGCATAGAGGGGTCCTCGTAGCTGTGACCGTTAACGGTGATAATTCCGTTAGTATTCTCATTAACAACCGCGCCCTTGGGATTCATACAGAAGGTGCGAACTCTATCCCCGTATTTTTCGGTTCTATAAACTATCTTGCTTTCATAAAGCTCATCAGTCAAATGCGCAAATACACTTGCGGGAAGCTCTACGCGAACTCCTATATCAACACGGCTTGAATTAGTTTTTATATTAAGCTCATGACAAACCTTTTCCATCCATTTACTGCCGCTTCTACCCACCGAAACGATGCATTTTTCGCACTCATAAGAGGCATTATTGCAGATAATCAAATATCCGTTATCTATAACCTCAATAGACTGTACGGGAGTGTCAAAATAAAAATCCACTCTTTCCTTTAAATAAGCATAAAGGTTTTCAAGAACAACGTAATTAATGTCTGTACCAAGATGTCTTACCGAAGCATCAAGAAGATGCAAATCGTGTTGAATACAAAGCGCCTTAAAGCGAGAGCCTGCCGTGGTATAAAGCTTAGTTCCCTCGCCGCCATATTTCAAGTTGATTTCATCGACGTATCGCATCAAATCAAGAGCTTCTTTTTTACCTATATACTGATAAAGCGTACCGCCAAAATCGTTTGTAATATTATATTTTCCGTCGGAAAAAGCTCCCGCTCCACCAAATCCGCTCATAATGGAACAGCTTTTACATCCGATACAGGTCTTAATCTTTTCGCCGTCGATAGGGCAAAAACGCTTATTTAAAGCATGTCCCGCCTCAAATACCGCAACCTTTATGTTAGGCTTTTGCTGCATAAGCTCATATGCCGCAAAAATACCTCCCGGACCTGCTCCGATAATTATAACATCATATTTCATAACAAAATCCTTTCAAAGCCAAAATCTCAATTGACTTTTTTACGTTTTTATTTTCTAATTTTGCATTTACATATAATTATATCACATTTTTTTCGATTTTGCAATCACTGATGCAAAAAAACACCTAATTTTTGCCATAATTTTATTATAAAATAAAACAAGCCCCGCCATACGGCGACCTGCGATAAAGCAGGTCAGCCGAACGATGTTTGCCCTTGCGGGCAAGTGATGTCGGCTTCGCCTAATGATGTAGCCTTTGGCTGTGATGTTGTGCCTTCGGCACAATGGGCAAATATCACATCACTCGCGACCATCGGGAGCAACATCACTATGAGCAAGGCGAATAACATCACTTTTGCGTAAGCAAAAACATCATTCCTTTACCATCCGAAAAGAAAATATCGTATAACACACTATATCTTGCAATGCAAGGTGTAGTGCAAAAGGGACGAGAAAATCTCGTCCCTTTTAATAATATTGATAAAAACTGCTTTACGGTAGGTCCCCGTAGACAGAGCTTTTAGATAAATTATTATTAATTAAAGAATTACGATATTGCCTCTATCACGATTTTCCAACCGTATTTCTCGCCCAAATAGTTACTTGCATTGACTACCAGACTTCCGTTTTCAATAGGCCCCTCTACAACAGTAACCTCGCTTGAGCCTGCAACATAATCGTTGAAAATCATATCTTCATTGAATATACTATTACTATTTGCTCCAAAATTAAGATAGATAGTCATATTACCGCTTCCTGAGGTCATCGTGCAGGTTATTCGATACTCGCCCTTAGGCAGAGATAAATTCTTCACGGTAGAGCCCTTTCCCGAATAGGTTAACGGCTTAAACGTGATTTCCTTACACCTTGTGCATTTAACACCGTCTGAGATATGACCCAAAGCAGCTCCGTTCGTAATACCGCAGTTTTTACATTTTTCGGGTAACGTGCAGGTGGCGCTAACAAATTTATGCCCAGTAGCCTTATGCTCAACACGAACATTTTTGTCGCATATATCACATTTTTTAACCTCATACCCCGCAGAAATACAAGTTGCCTTGCTTGACTCTAAGACGGTATATTTATGTATGTGAAGCCAGCCCATTGAAAAAGCTACCGCTAATGCCACGCCTACCAAAAGCAAAATTCCGAGAATAAAGAAAATTATTATTTTCGTTCTTTTCTTTCGCTTCTTGATAGCTGCTTTTTTCTCCTTGATTAAGCGTTCGCACTCGTCGATTTTCTCGCGTGAGTCCTTATAATCAATAATAGAATTGAAGAACATTATCGCCTTTTCTAAATTAGAAATACGGTCGGGTCTCTTTGCAGACATCGTTGCAATAGCATTTTGATATACGCCCTCGTTATTCAACTCCTTAGCCTTGACTATACACAGCTCGGAAAGCTCCCTTGAATTTGAATAATCTAAAATTCCGTCAAGCATTTCCTTTGCCGAGATAAAATCGTCAATCGATTGCGCAGAATTCATTTTTTCAACGGCTTTAACGTATATAAGATTCATTTTGCTACTCTTAGCCGAACGTGCATAGCTTTCAAGCGTAGCTCTTAATTCAAAATCCGCAAAGCGCACTGATCTTTGAAAGTTAGCCGAGCCCTCAAGATCACCGCTAAAGCTTGCAAGCTCCTCCTGCCTTTTTAATCCAAGCTCGATAAGAAGTCTTGCAACGTATATCATCGGGTGCTTCGGCGAGGTTCTCATTAGACTATTTAAGATATTTATAGCCTTTTGAGTATTCCCGTCCTCTATCAAAATAAAAACGTAATCTATTGTAGACTCAACGTTAGCATTATTTTCCTTGCTCTGCGGTATAGAATTTTTCACTGCTTCGCCCGAGGACGTGATCTGCTTTTTTATAGCGTGAACAAGGTCCTGCATAAATCCAAGCCTTGACATATCCTGAGCTTGCAGGTGAGATAGCTCGTCGGGAAGATCATACGGGTCGATATCCTTATATGCGGGAATAAGCGTTTTCTTTGCTCCGTTTTTAATAAGAGAAAGGTATCTGCTCCATTCATTCTTTACCCACACCGAATTAAAATACTCAGTCTTTGTTCCTATGAGAACCATAACGCTTGCCGAATTTAATGCGGCAAATATATAAGGCTCATACTCCTGACCTATTTTATCCTCAAGAGTTATTCGAGAAAAGAAAACTCGATATCCCTCGCGCGTAAGCTCGTTGTAAAGATCTGTCGCAAGAACTGAATCTACGGTTCTTCTGCCATTCACATCGGTTTCCTTGTAGCAAATAAAAACATCAAACGGCGCTTCTCTTTTTGAAAGCTCCAAAATACCCTTTTGAATATCATCGATAGCCTTTGCCTCGCTCTCGTAAACTCCCCTTTGCTCGGGGGTTGCATAGCGAATAGCCGATTTATAATCCTCATCTGCAAATATAGAGGTATATTGTGCGCGGTTAACAGTTGGAATTCTATTATGTGTGGTGGGATCCTCGACATATTCTATACCGTATTTACAAAGAACTATAGACCAATGCGCCTCGCTATCACCGTTATCCTCGCTCAATATTTGCTCGTATATATTTAATGCTTTATCATAATCGTTAGTCCTACGAAAATGATTTGCTCTATCATAAAGATTTTCAATGCGCGAATCGGTAAGTCTTGGTAGAGTCTGCTTCGTACCACAATATTCACATTTAACAACGGTGCTTCCTTCATCTATTTCAAGTCCCGCACCGCACATCTTGCATTTAAATAATGACATTATATTTTTCCTTTTACTTTAATTCTCCCACAGAAAGCAACGCTCTAAGGAGTAATCCGGGGATATAGCACGCCAGTACAGTTATTGCGAATATTCCAAGCCATACCAAAAGCTTTAAGGGTACTTTTTTTACCTTCTTCATCATATAAATATTCGCACAAGCGGCAAGTCCGCAGATAGCGCCGCCGAAAGCGCCTCCAATCAAAGGAAATATCTCACAAAGATAGGGTACGTTGCCCCAAGCTAAAATAAATATGCACATCAAAGCCGTACAAAATATTTCGTACCATCTGCAAGAGTCGGACAAAATTATTGTATCCTCCCCCACAGAAAGAGTGCATCCAAAAATAGCATTTCCCTTTACCTTACATTCTATTTCTCCGTCATCGGATTGAAGAACAAATAAATTTTTTGACTTTTTCGTTAACTCCTGACCGTCAAAGCTTATTCGCTTTTTACCAGACCAAAAGCTTTCGTTATATTCGATTTTTCCGTAGCCTATATGCTCTACACTTAACTTCATTCTCTATCTCCTCTTAGCTTTGTCTGCTTTTTATAAGCCTGCATTCATTATTTCGCTTGTCAATTAAAGAAACAAGTGTGTTAGCAATTGCCTTTGCAAGAGCTGCATCGCCATCAGTAATAGCATTTGAAAATTCCGAAAACTCTCTTTCTATTCTCAAATTTAACTCGTCGAGCGAAGCATATGAGTTAGGATTTGCATAACGTACAGACTCATAAACTCTTTTTGCCTCTGCCTTTAATTTATCCGAGGACGCAGAATTCATAAGAGTCTGCGCCTCTGCAGTAAGATTTTTCATAAAAAAGGTTTGATTTTTAATCTTCTCGTCAATATCGCTAACTGTATTTGCGGCAGCGTTAGCCTTTATTACCGCAATCGCATTAACGGCAAGAATTATTGCGCACGCTATAATTCCTATCCATTCGGGAATTGCATTAATAAGCATAACTATACCACCTGCAACAAGCATTGCGATAAGTCCGCTATAGCTTATAAATGCCAGTGGAAGCTTATAAAAAAGCTTTCTCGCTCTTTTTTCCTTTAAAGCCATTAAAGAACAAACAAGCTGTCCAACAAATGCAACCGTAATAAATATATATCCTACCCAAAACGTTGCATTAAACTTGCTTACTCCGCCAATCTCGTTTGGAGTAACAAAGGTAATTACGTTAAATATAGCAAGGCAGATAGCCCAAATAGCACTGTATGTAGCAATTCTTCTTTTCATATCATACACCTCACCCTTTATTATCTTTTTGTTCCGCATTTAGGGCAGAACTTTCCTGCGCGCTCAAACTTATAGCCGCAATTTGCGCAAACATCGTTTGAATTTAAAACCGCCGTACCGCACTCATCGCAAAATGCCGCGCCCGCAACAAGAGTTGCTCCGCAATTGTCGCAATAAGCCGCGCCTGAATTTGAATTAATACCGTTCATAGCGCCACCAACTGCGTTTCCAACCGCATTACCGACAACACCACCAACGCCCGTCATCATTCCAAGTCCAATACCAAGATTAGACATCTGTCCTGCGCCCTCGTTTGAAGCGGCGGTTTCCGCAACGTCAAATCCTCGCTCCTGAGCATAGGTATATCCCTCCTGCGCACGCTTTGTTGCCTGCGCCTGCGAATTAATAACAACACGTTGAGCCTCGGTTTGCGCATCTATAACGCTAACCTCTTGGCGAAGCTTTGCCTCGGCAATATCGGCGTAGCGACGGAAATGAAGCTCCTTGAATTTTTCATACTGTCTATCTCCGTCGGGCTTTGCAATATTGGTAACGAAGAAGCGCTCAAGCGATACTCCGTATTCTGCAAAATCGTTTACGAGAAGCTTCTTTAACGAGTCGGAAAAATTAGTCAGATTTTCGTCTATCTCAAAAATGCTTATAGCGTTAGACTTCATCACCTGAGCAATATAAGTCTTTATTCTCGTCATAAGAAATGCTCGGAAAAATCCGACAAGCCTTTCTTGACTCATCTGCTTTTCTGTTCCGACAAGCTTAAGAAGAAGCTTCGTTGCATTATCTGCGCGCAAGGACATTTCGCCCGATGCGCCTATGGAAATAGGAAATCCGTAGGTAGACTCCATGTATTGCACCTTTGAATCTGTTCCCCACTTAATAGCAAGCTGCTCTACCTTGTTTATAAAATATACCTCACAGTGAAACGGAGATTTTCCGCCCGTTGTAAGATTTAAAGCCTTTCCAAGCAAAGGAATATTTTGTGTTTCAAGAGTATAACGCCCTGCTTCAAACGTATCAAGCACTTGACCGTTCATGAAGAAGACCGCCTCTTGATTTTCGTGAACGATAAGCTGAGTTAAGGAATTAAAATCCTCGCAGGGATGCTTCCAAACAAACGTACTGTTATCGCCCTCATATTTGATTATATCGGTAATTTTTGGCATATTAACACCTTCCTTTAAAACAAATATTTTTATAAATCACTTTACTCTGTCGGGTTATCCGTTGGATTTTCCGTTGTATCACCCGTAGAATCGCCTGTCGATTCAAGCTCCCATTTTGCATAAAGAACGATGTTTCCGGTCGACCCTTTAGGGATTTCCGTTACTTTATTTGTAAAATAGAAGTCATCGGAATACCAACCCAAGAATTTAGCGCCCTCGTGTGTTAAATCCTGCAAAACTATAGTATCGGATTCAATGTTATACTTTGTAGGATTAGGATTTATTACCTCGTTATGATTAAAAGAAAGAATTTCATAAACGATGACGTATTCCACGGGAACCCATCTCGCAACGAGAGTAAAATCGGTTTCTATGTTCCAATATCCACGGCTAAAGTCGAATTTTTCTTCTCCCTTATACCAACCGTCAAAGGCGTAGCCATCTCTTTTGGGAGTCGGCAAATACTCAATATAGTCACCGTAAGTGTATTCCTGCACCGACGCAGGTTCACCTATTGCAGTATCGAATGTTACTTTAATTCTCTTTGGCTCCCAGTGCGCAACATAGCTTAAATCTCCGTAGCTACCCTTTTTAATAGTTACGTCTACTGTGGGAACGGTTACGTTATTACCGGTCCAACCGAGGAAAATACAACCCGCCTTAGTTGGCTTAGGTAAAGAGAAATCTTCCTTTTCGATATTGTACTTAATAATCTTATTAGCCTCATCTGCATCTAATTTATATTTAACCGAATAGTTTTTCAACGTCCATTCAGCTCTTAAAACCAAGCGAACTAAGCCCTCTGCTTTGAGATATTCTGCCTTTTCAAAATGCCAAAGCTTAAAAGTATATCCCGTTCTTGAGCCCTGAGGGAAATTTTGAAAATCGGCTTTTTTATTATAGGTTACGGTATTATCCTTAACGGTTTTACCAGTGTTTAAGACTACCTTTCCATCTTCGCATAAATATTCAACACGCACAGGTATTCCCAAGTTCAAGATATTAGTAACCGCATTCTTTCCATCAACGGCAACTGTTGTGTTTTCTGCATTTAAAGCCTTTAGCGCATTTATTGCATTATCGACTAAGCCCTTATTATTTCTTGCATCCTGAGCGCTATAAATTGCATTTTCGAACTTTATAACATCCCTTTCAAGCAAGGCATCATAATGGGCCTCCTTTAAAAGTGCAATCGCCTCGTCGTATCTTTCTTCCTCAACCAATTTCATAGCATCATCATATTTAGCATTTGGAATTTGGATTTTAACAATAAAAAGGCAAAGCAAAACGGTTATCGCCGTAAGAATCAAAAGCGTAAACGAGGTCACAAATCCAACAATATTAGCCTTTTTGCGCTTTTTAATTTTTGCAGACTGCTCTTTACGCGATATTTCCCATTCGGTATATAAATTATTTATCTTAATTTGGCAAAGCTCGGCATAACCTAAGGAATCACGGTAATCGGAAATCGAAAGGAAAAACTTTTTTGCACGCTTGCAGGTTGGAATATCCTTTGCGTTCTCATAAATATTTTTTGCACTTCGATATATTCCCTCTAATTTCTTTTCTTGAACACGAGTGCGAACGATACACAACGCCTCCTCAAGCTCATTTCTTAGCTCGGCATCGGCAAATTTCATCGCATTTTTATAATTATTGCTCTTATCGAATATAATTCCGACATCCTTAAGCTCACTCTTGTTTCTGATACGCAGCTCTATTAAAAGCTTTCCAACGTATGCCTCGACATTCTCGGGGTCTAAATTCAATACCTGCTCATAAAAGGAATCTGCGCGCTCGCTCTCCCTGTCAGCGAGTGCCATCTCCGCTCTTCTTAAAAGAGGGTCTATTCCCATAAAATCATTTGCGGTAGCGGTTTCCTTTATTACGGTTGGTGTAGGCTTAATATCTCTATCAAGAATTTTCTTGATTCCACGAATTAAATCCTGCATAAATCCAAGCTTAGACATATCCTGAGCTTGCAAATGCGAAAACTCCTCGGGAAGATCATATGGGTCCATATCTCTATATGCGGGAATAAGAGTTTTCTTAGCACCGCCCTTTATAAGCGAAAGATAACGGCTCCATTCGTTTTTTACCCAAACCGCATTTAAATGCTCGGGCTTTGTACCGATAACAACCATAGCCTTAGCCGAATGTAATGCAGCAAATATATATGGCTCGTAAGCCTCTCCAAGCTTATCCTCTAACGTTATTTTCGAAAAGAAAACCTTAAAGCCCTCCTGCGTAAGCTCTCTGTAAAGCTCAGCCGCAAGAACGCTGTCCCTTGTTCTTCTTCCCTGCGCATCAGTTTCCTTGTAGCATATAAAAACGTCAAATGGCGCTTCACGTTGAGATATCAAAAGAATTTCCTTTTGTATATCATTTATTGCGGCTGCTTCAAGCTCATAAATTTCACGCTGAGATGCATCGGCATTTTTTATTGCCGACTTATAGTCCTCATCGTCAAAAATCGAAGTAAATTGCGCACGGTTTACCGTAGGGATTCGCTTATGACTTGCGGTATCCTCAACGTATTCAACTCCATAACGGCAAAGAACAATAGACCAATACGCCTCTGCATCGGTATCATCCTCATTAAGTATGCTTTCATATATTCCCATCGCCTTATCAAAATCATTGTTACGGCGAAAATGGTTTGCCCTATCGTACAGATTGGCGCGGCGCTCGTTGCTAAAACGAGGAAGTGTCTGTCTTGTTCCACAATATTCACACGTTGCAACGGATTGTTGGTCATCTACATTCAATGCGCCTGCGCACATCTTACATTTAAAAACTGTCATTGAACTCCCCTTTATTATTTTTTGTCTATAATAAGGTTTTCAATAGCAAAAACAAGACACTTTGTAACGATTTCGTTTCTTGTACGACCGGTTTCCTCTGCAATCTCATCAAGCTTTTCTATCATATCGTTAGGAAGTCTAACAGATACAACGGATGTTTCTCCACGAAATTTTTTACCCGAAATAATCAATTTCTTGTCGTTCATAATTTTTTCTCCTCTGCATAATTATTTATTTCAAAAACCTTACGGTTTAATTGTACCACATTTGTATTCAAATGTCAATATTTAAATTACAATTTTTATTTTTTTAAAACCAAAAAGCTACGCTAAAGCTAAAGCGTAGCTATTTTGATTAATTATTTTATATCCGCTCCAAAAGGAAAGAACGCAAGCTTCATAAGCTTAAAGCACTGTATGCCTCTGGGAATTCCGAAGATAGTTATGCAATTAAGTAATCCTGCAAAGAAATATATGATTGCAATAATCCATCCGCCAAATACTGCCCAAACAGTGTTAGCAATAGGATGCTCACTAAAGTTCAAATCGACCTTTTTTCCGTAGGGCGCAAGCGAGAGTCTTGCCATTTTAAAGCATTGGATACCAAAAGGGATTCCAACGATGGTTACGCACAAGATTATTCCGCATATAAGCCACAAAAGAGCGAGCCAGATGCCACCAAATATCATCCAAAAAATATTTGCTATAAACCGCATATTTATATCTCCTTATTTTTGTTATATTGTTGTATTTTCTTCAAAGCCTCAACCAATTAATCTCTCGAGCATTTTTCCGCATCTATCGCAAGAACAAGCATAAGAGCGCAAAGAACGTCATTAGGATTATATACGTCAATAACGTAGGTATCAGTCCAATTCCAAAGCTCCTTATTTACCGTGGCAACTCTCTGCCCAATTCTATCGGTAATATCGTAATCCCACTCAAAGAAATTTCCTTCAACCTGCCAACCGTTGTAATCTATGTTAAATCTCGGTCTGAAAAAAGAAAACTCCTTATTTATGCTACCGACGTAATTATTTCCAAGGTACATCTCGAACTTCGGAAACCAAGTAAATATTTTTTCCTTTATGTATCCGACCTCATTACCGAGAGCATCGTAAATACGCAACAAATGTCCCCACGCAACGTCTCCTCCTACGGTAAAGACGGTATTACCCATTTCATCATAAATATCGTAGCTATCAAACCACGAAAAAAATCTTTGTTTAAATAAAAGCCTCACAATACCACCTCTTGTTGTTTCGGTTCAACAATAAAATAAAACCGTTTTAAAAGCTTATTTATAAAAGGAATTTTAATTATTCCGTAGCCTATCATTGCTCCGCAAAGATTAAAAATTATGTCATCAATATCAATCACTCCCGCGCGAAGAACGAATTGTAATACCTCGACGGCAACAACAATAATAAGAACGTAAAGCGTGACCTTCCAAAAACGGTCGAGTCCTTTAAACAGACAAGGCAAAAGCATTCCCATAGGCATAAATAAAACGAAATTTCCGAGAAGATTTAAAACTGATAAAAACTGAAAGCCCTTACCGAATATATTGATATATTCGACTATCGTTTTAAACGGAACGAAATTTGTAAAAAACTTAAAATATTGAAAATACGGATAATGCGTTCTAAATCCTCTACTCAAAAAAAGAATATATAACAATATCACACAGTATATAACAAAAGCTACTGAAAGAAGCGTTCGCACCGCCTTCTTTGCGGAAATTTTCATATTCTTCTCCTTAATTATGTTCATCTTACAAAAAACCGCCTTACATATAGTAAAGCGGTGCTAAAATATTTTCATTACTCAACAACAGTGACGACTACTCCGCCGCCAACAAGCTCTACTATTGCTTTTTCATTTGTATTCGGGTCATAGCATCCCACAACGTATCTTGCGTTATATCCGCCAAGCTCAAGCGCTTCTCTTGCATCCTCATCAAGCGGAAGCTCTCTAATTTGATTACCTGCAGTAATTCTTTGCGAGCGACAGATAACAACGTCACCGTTATCCAAAACAAGAGAGACTACCATATCCTGCGTTGATTTTGAAGGATTAGCATAATAAAGCTTAACAACGCCCTCGGAAAGATCAACGGTTGCGGTTGCGGTATAAGTCAAATTTACACCCGCTCCGCCCGCTTCAGTGGCAAGTGTTCCACCCGGATCGTTTTCCATAGGGGATTGATTGGGGTCGGTTTCCTGCGGAGGATAATCAGGAACTATCTTGTCGGTATCCTTTGCGGAATCATCCGATATATTTAAAACTACACAAGCTATAATTATACCCGCTACAAGCAAAGCAAGCGAGGCAACGAGAACAATTATTAATATTTTTCTTTTTTTATCTTCCATAAACTAAAAAACACAATCCTTTCTGCATAAATCTTACAAATACATTACAATTATATCATACTTTTTCAAAAAAATAAAGTCTTTTTTTATTTTTTTTAAATATATTCGATTTGCACAAAAGCGCCTTGCTTTTTTGTTTATTTCGACACATTAATTAAGATTGTTTTTTTGAACTTTTTCTCCTAAAGCCATTTTTTGTAAATTATACAATAAAAGCGCTATTACTTTTTATCTAATATGCCACTTGACTATATTTTAAAAATATATTATAATATAATAG
>JAZRGA010000035.1:0-9749 GCA_045643945.1 Eubacteriales bacterium
CTTAACATAAACTAACTTTCTATGCCGCTTTTTCTTTGACACACAAGGCGCAAAGAAAAAGGCTTAGCAAAAAGAAACGCCGTTTTTATGGGCTCTGCCCAAACCCGCAAGCTTTTGAAAAAGCTTGACCAAAACTTTCCTGCATGGGTGCAGTGCGAACATTAGCAGCTCGTCGGTCGAGCGTACTATGTTATTTAAAGTTCCCCGATTGAAAGTTTTTGGTGCTACCTTTTTTCAAAAAGGTAGCAAAAAACATTTAACATAAACGTAACTAATATTTAAAAGGATGGTCAATAAAATGGACAACAACAATCATCAGGTTTATGATGAAAATCAAATACAAGTCCTTGAGGGCTTAGAGGCGGTAAGAAAGCGTCCCGGTATGTATATCGGAACAACCTCTATCCGCGGACTTCATCACCTTGTATATGAGATAGTTGACAACTCTATAGACGAGGCGTTGGCGGGCTATTGTGACAAAATCTGTGTAACAATCAATCCCGACAACAGCATAACCGTTGAAGATAACGGACGCGGTATTCCCTCTGCAATTCACCCGAAGCAAGGAATCCCTACGCCCGAGGTAGTATATACGATACTTCACGCAGGAGGTAAATTCGGCGGCGGCGGATACAAGATAGCGGGCGGACTTCACGGAGTTGGCGCGTCTGTTGTTAACGCTCTTTCCGAGTGGGTAGAGCTTGACGATTGCTATGACGGCAGAAGATTTACCGAGCGCTTTGAGCGAGGCCGCGTAGTTCGTCCCTTTAAGGACGAGGGCGAATATCCCGAGCGCCCCCACGGTGTTAAGGTAACCTTTAAGCCCGACCCCACTATATTCGAGGAAACTGTATTCGTATATGAAATTCTCGCAAACCGTATGCGTGAGCAAGCCTTTCTTAACGGTGGAATCCGCATAGTTCTTCGTGACGTGCGTGACAGTGAGAAGATACTCGAGGACGAATTTCACTTTGAGGGCGGTATTCGCAGCTTTGTAACCTATCTTACCGAGCAAAAGGGTTGCAACACCATTCACCCCGATGTTATATATATGCGTGGCGAAAAAGGCTCGAGCGTTGCCGAAATAGCGCTTCAGTACAATGATTCCTACGCCACCGACAACGTGCTTACCTTTGCAAACAATATGAACACCATTGAGGGCGGTACTCACGAAACAGGCTTTAAATCGGGTCTTACCAAGGTCCTCAACGATTACGCGCGTAAAAACAATATACTTAAGGAAAACGATAAAAATCTTTCGGGCGATGACGTTCGTGAGGGTATTTGCGCAATCGTCAGTGTAAAGCTTGAGGACGCGCAGTTTGAGTCGCAGACAAAGGCAAAGCTCGGTAACTCCGAGATTAGAACGCTCGTCGAAAATACCGTTGTTACAAAGCTTTCCGAGTATTTTGAGGAAAATCCCTCGACCGCAAAGTCGATAATCGAAAAATCCCTTGAGGCAGCAAGAGCAAGAGAGGCTGCAAGAAAGGCAAGAGAGCTTACAAGACGCAAGGGCTTGCTTGAGGGCTCGACTCTGCCGGGTAAGCTTGCCGACTGTCAGGAAAAGAACGTAGCGCTCACAGAGGTATATCTCGTAGAGGGAGATTCTGCGGGAGGCTCTGCAAAGAGTGGACGTGACAGCCGTTTTCAGGCTATTCTTCCCTTGCGCGGCAAGGTTCTTAACGTAGAGAAGAACAGACTTGACAAGGTTTACTCCAACCCCTCGCTTATACCGATTATTCAGGCTCTTGGCTGCGGAATAGGAGAGGATTTTGATATTAACAAGCTTCGTTACGGAAAAATTATTATAATGGCGGATGCCGACGTCGACGGTTCTCACATCAGAATTTTGCTTTTGACCTTCTTCTTCCGTCATATGCGTCAGCTTGTTGACGAGGGACACATCTTCCTCGCTCAGCCGCCTCTTTACAAGGTTTACAAGAAGAACGGCAAGGGACCCGAGAGATACGCCTTTACAGATGCGGAGCGTGATGCTATAATTGCAGAGCTTGGCTCGGGCGCTGAGGCGGACAGATACAAGGGTCTTGGTGAGATGGACCCCGAGCAGCTTTGGGAAACCACTATGGACCCAGAGAGAAGAACGCTTCTTAAGGTAACGGTAGAGGATGCTATGGCGTGCGACGCTATGTTCTCGCTTCTTATGGGTGACAGTGTAGAGCCAAGACGTGAGTTTATCGAGAAGAACGCAAAATTTGCGGAAAATCTCGATATCTGATTTAATGTTTTTTGTATTTTTAATGTGATAAAAAATAATATACGCTATAAGACTTTTATAACAAAGTTTTCAACAGATTGTTGGAAAGTGTGTTGATAACTAACATTTATGCAATCAAAAGTAACGGTTTTCGACAGTTTATTCAAAAAAATGTATGAAACCCAACAAAAAATACTGTGTTGAATATTTTTTATCAAAGTGTTGAAAAATACAAAAATCATTTATTGCTTACATTATTATATTTTAAGATATTGTATGCTTCAAAGGAGAGGTAAATAAAGTGCAAAAAAAGGTGCAAAACGAAAATATAGAATTTTTAGACCAAAAAATTGTCGATATAGAGATGGAAAAGGAGGTAAAGCAATCCTTTATCGAATACTCTATGTCGGTTATTGCGGCGCGTGCGCTTCCCGACGTTCGTGACGGAATGAAGCCGGGTCAGCGAAGAATTATGTACGCTATGTACGAGGACAATCTTACCCACGATAAGCCCTTCCGCAAATCGGCTACCACGGTAGGTAACGTTCTCGGACGCTATCACCCCCACGGAGATAGCGCGGTTTACGGAACTATGGTAAGAATGGCGCAGGATTTCTCCTACCGCTATCCTCTTGTTGAGGGACACGGTAACTTTGGCTCTGTCGACGGTGACGGAGCGGCGGCTTACCGTTACACCGAGGCGAGAATGGCGAAGATTTCCGACCAGCTTATGGCAGACCTTGAAAAAGAGGTTGTCGATTTCGTTCCTAACTTTGATAACAGAAGAAAAGAGCCTAAGGTTCTTCCCTCAAGATTCCCCAATCTTCTGGTTAACGGCTCTATGGGTATTGCCGTTGGTATGGCGACGAATATCCCCCCTCACAATCTCGGAGAGGTAATCGACGCAACGGTTTTCCGTATGGATAATCCCGAATCGACCGTTCCCGAGCTTATGGAATACGTTAAGGGCCCCGATTTTCCGACCTATGCTACGATTTACGGCTCGAGCGGAATAATTCAGGCGTACACCACTGGCAAGGGCAGAATTATGGTTCGTGCCAAGGCTAATATAGAGGAAGAAAATCGCAGAATTATCTTTACCGAAATTCCCTACGGCGTTAACAAGAGCGAGCTTTGCAAAACTATTGCGGGACTCGTTAAGGACAAGCGTATCGAGGGCATTACCGAGCTTCGTGATGAGTCGGGCAGAAACGGTATGCGTATTGTCGTTGAATATAAGCGCGACGCAAACGGTCAGGTAATTTTAAATCAGCTTTACAAATATTCCGAGCTTCAGTCTACCTGCGCTGTTAATATGCTTGCGCTTGTAAACAACGAGCCGAAAATTCTTTCGCTTCCTCAAATTCTCGACCTTTACATCGAGCATCAGCGCTCTGTAATATTCCGTCGAGTAACCTTTGATTTAAACAAGGCAAAGCAGAGAGCGCATATTTACGAGGGCTATCATATTGCAATTGATAATATTGATAGAGTTATCCAGATAATCAGAAGCTCCAAGACAATTGCAGAGGCAAAGGAACGCCTTATGGCGGAGGAATTTACCGTTAAATTTAACGATGAGTTTGCGGCTCTTATCGGTGGCGAAAATACACGTCACTTAAGCGATGCGCAGGCTCAGGCAATTGTTGAAATGACTCTCGGAAAGCTTACGGGCATGGAGCGAGAGAAGATAGAGGAGGAGCTTGCAAGGCTTCACGGTCTTATCGTTGAGCTTGAGGGTATTTTGGCTGACCCTCAGAAGATAGACCAAATTATTAAGGATGAAATGCTTGAGATAAAGCGCAAGTTTAACGATGAGCGTCGCACCGAGATTCTTCCCGCAACCGATGATATCGAGCTTGAGGACCTTATCGAAAAGCATAATTGCGTAATTACTCTTACAAAGGCGGGCTACATTAAGCGCTTGCCTGCCGACACCTACGTTGCTCAGCACCGTGGCGGTAAGGGTATAATCGGAATGTCGACCAAGGAGGACGATTTCGTTGATACCGTTGCGGCAGTTCATTCGCACTCTTACCTTATGCTCTTTACAAGCTTTGGTAAGGTTCATATGCGCAAGGCGTATCAAATTCCCGAATCCTCGCGTACCGCTAAGGGAACTAATATCGTAAATATTATCGAAATGCTCCCCGGTGAGAAGATAACCGCGCTTATTAGCGTTAACGAATTTTCCGACGAGGAATACCTCACGATGATTACCAGAAAGGGTATTATCAAGAGAACGCTTCTTTCTGAATATGAATATCAGCGCAAGGGCGGAAAGATAGCTCTCACGCTTGATGAGGGCGACGAGCTTGCTTACGTTATGCATACTCACGGTGAATGTGAGGTTATAATTGCTACTCGCGAGGGCTGTGCGGTAAGATTTGCCGAGCAGAACGTCCGTCCTATGGGTAGAACAGCTCGAGGCGTTCGTGGAATTACCGTTCGCGGCGACGATTACGTTACGGGTGTTGCTACCGTCGAGGAGGGCAAGTCGCTTATTACCATCACCGAAAAGGGTTACGGAAAGCGCACTCCCTACTCCGATTTCCGTGAGATGAAGCACCGCGGCGGCGTTGGCGTTACCGCTCATAATCTTACAGAAAAGACGGGTAAGCTTTGCTCTATTGCATCGGTTGATGATGACGATGACCTTATGATGATAACCGACGGTGGAACTATCATTCGTACTCCTGCCTGCGACGTCCCCAGCTATTCGAGAACTGCAAGTGGCGTAATTATGATGCGACTCTCCGACGGACAGACGCTTGTTAACTTTACAAAGGTAAAGAGAGAGGCTGATGAAGATACAGAAAATGTTGAGGACTCAACTGAAAATATCGAAAATGTATTAGAAAATGTTGCGGACTCAACCGTAGAAAGCGATTCTGCGGACTCAGAAGAAAATTAAAAAATAATTTTTAAAATCAATTCAGCGTAGTGAGTGCCTTATTTACTGCGCTGAATTTTGAATTTTTTTTACAGTTGAAAGGCTTTGAAAAAATGAAGGATACAACTAAAAATATTATAAAAGCGGTAGCGGTTGCCGTTGCTTTTGCTCTTATAATTTCTTCTATATTTATAATTCGCTCCTGCTCTGCTCCGCCCGACTATGAGGAAATTCGTGAGAGAGTCGAGGAGCTTATCGAAAAATCCTTCGACGTAAACGATATTGTTTGGGGAAATGGACTACCAACCTATCCGCGAGAAATCGCCCCTAAGCGAGAGTTTTATGAGAGTGGAAAAAGCTACGTCGATGAGAACGGAGAGGAGCAGCCGCTTAATTATTACTATTATTACGTCAACACCTCGGGCGTTAATATAGTTGCTTTTCGTGAGCAAAAGGCAGTAAAGGAGGATTTTCGCTATGCATACGTTAGCACGTCGCCAATTGATTCAGCAGTGCTTGCTTCTCTTTATCCTGCAAACGAGGGAGAAAACGCGGCAGACGGGCTTTATTCCGAGGTGTTTTCCGATGCGGAAAGGAAGATATACGCATATCTTATTCCCTACACCGAGAAGCAGAGCGAGTTTTACTATCTTGAGAGCGACCCTGCCGACTACGGATTTGTTCGCACAGATTCAAAATATAATTCTGTCGACGATATAAAGGCTTATATCAGGACTGTTTACGCATCGGACTACGCAGATTCGCTTGATACTATTCTTTTTGACGGTGTGATGTCGGGAGATTACGTTCAAAAGGCTCGCTATGTAACTATTCAGACCTCGAGAGGTGCTTTCTTTGCGAGAAATTATGACTTTGAGCCGCTCTTTACCGAGCGACGCGTATATCTTTTTGATACCGCGCGTATCGACCGAAGAAATTCGAATGATTCAACTGTTGTTGTTGAATTTGATAGCTATTTGCCCTCCTCGCCTGACAAAATTACTCCTACAAAGGTGTCCTTTGCGCTTCAGGACGGTATTTGGTATCTTAGCAATCCTACGTATTGAGGTTTATTTCCCAAGCCCCCATCTTTCAAAAAATGAAATGTGGGGCTTATTTTTTGCCATAATTAGTGCGCTTGATGGATGAGGTGTCCTTTTTTAAAAAACAATAATCCTTTATCCGCTTTTTCTTTGACACACAAGGCGCAAAGAAAAAGGCTTAGCAAAAAGAAACGCCGTTTTATGGGCTCTGCCCAGACCCGCAAGCTTTTGAAAAAGCTTGACCAAAACTTTCCTGCGTGGGTGTTGTGCGAACATTGTTGGCTCGTCGGTCGAGCGCAAAATGTAAATTTAGACAATTCCCGATTGAAAGTTTTTGGCGCTACCTTTTTTCAAAAAGGTAGCAAAAATCCCTAACACAAGCTAACTCCTTTATCCGCTTTTTCTTTGACACACAAGGCGCAAAGAAAAAGGCTTAGCAAAAAGAAACGCCGTTTTATGGGCTCTGCCCAAACCCGCAAGCTTTTGAAAAAGCTTGACCAAAACTTTCCTGCGTGGGTGCAGTGCAAACATTTGTGGCTCGTCGGTCGAGCGCAGAATATTATTTAAAATCTCTCGATTAAAGGTTTTCTTACTGACTTTTTTAAAATAGTGGCATAAAATTCTACTCTACGGCGACAAATTTTGCCTTATTTACGATTTTATTTCGCTAATTATTGACTTTGAAATAAAAATCTGTTAAAATAATATAGTTATATAGTTAAATACATTAAATATATTAAAATAGAAGAAAACGAGGCGTTAGGAATGTCAAATATGACGCAAAAAACACAAATAGCGGTAATAGGAGCGGGACATGCGGGCGTTGAAGCGGCTCTTGCGGCGGCAAGAATGGGCAACGATACCGTTCTTTTCACTATGTCCTTTGAATCTATTGCAAATATGCCCTGCAATCCCTCGATTGGCGGTACGGGAAAGGGTCATCTTGTTTATGAAATTGATGCTCTGGGTGGCGAAATGGGTCGCGCGGCGGACTTGGTTACGCTTCAGTCGAGAACTCTGAATCTCGGCAAGGGGGCAGCGGTTCACTCTAAGAGAATACAAGCCGACCGTAAAAAATATCAGGCAATAATGAAAAATACGCTTGAAAAAACTAAAAATTTGCGACTTGTTCAAGCCGAGGTTGTGTCGGTTGAGGTTGAAAACGGCAAAATTTGCTCGGTTACAACTCGTCTTGGTGAAAAATGGGAGTGCCAAGCGGCGATTATTTGCACAGGTACTTATCTTGATAGCCGAATTTTTATAGGTGACGTCAATTATGAAAGCGGACCCGACGGATTTCTCGCTTCAAAGGGACTTTCTGCCTCGATTGCTGAGCTTGGTGTTCGTCTTATGCGCTTTAAAACGGGTACGCCCTCGCGTGTTCGCAGAGGCTCTATTGATTTTTCCCAACTTGAAAGACAAGACGGTGAATCGGTAATTACTCCCTATGCGCATAACACGCCCGATGATTATTTTGACAATTTTTTCCAAATACCTTGTCATATAGTTTATACAAATTCCGAAACGCATAGAATAATAAGAGAAAATATCACCCGTTCGGCTATGTATTCGGGTCAAATTCACGGCACTGGACCTCGTTATTGCCCCTCAATCGAGGATAAATTGACGAGATTTGCCGATAAAGAGCGCCATCAGCTCTTTGTTGAGCCTATGGGAGCGGATACCGAGGAGATGTATATTCAAGGATTTTCGACTTCCCTGCCCGTTGACGTGCAAAAGGATATGCTTCGTTCGCTTAACGGCTTTGAAAACGCAGAAATTATGCGTTACGCCTATGCTATCGAGTATGATTGCATTGACCCGACAGAGCTTTATGCAAGCCTTGAATTTAAGGCGGTTTCGGGACTTTACGGAGCGGGACAGTTTAACGGAACGTCGGGCTATGAGGAGGCGGCGGCGCAAGGACTTATTGCGGGTATTAATGCATCCTTGAAGCTTCAAGGCAGAGAGCCGCTTATACTTGCACGCTCGGAAAGCTATATCGGAACTCTTATCGATGACCTTGTTACTAAGGGAACGAACGAGCCGTACAGAATGATGACCTCGCGCTCGGAATACAGACTTTTGTTGCGTCAGGACAATGCCGATGCGCGCCTTACGCAAAAGGGCTATGAGGTCGGACTTGTTTCGGAGGAGCAATATAAAGCCTTTTTGGAAAAACAGGAGGCTATTAAAAACGAGATTGAGCGCCTCAATTCGACCCACGTGTCCCCATTAAAAATCAATCCGATGCTTGAAAAAATGGGGTTAGCACCCGTAAATAGCGGATTTTCGCTTGCTGAGCTTCTAAAAAGACCCGAAATGACCTATGAAATTCTTGCAGAGCTTGACGTAAACCGTCCTGCTCTCCCCCGACGTGTAATCATTACCGTTGAGGTAACGGTTAAGTATGAGGGATACGTTAAGCGCCAGATTGCAGAGGTCGAACGCCACGCAAGGCTTGAGCTTAAATCACTCCCTGCCGATCTTGACTATATGCAAATAAAGGGATTACGAATAGAAGCGGCTCAAAAGCTTGACAAGCTTCGTCCCTTGACGGTTGGTCAGGCATCGAGAATAAGCGGAGTAAATCCTGCCGATATTTCTGTATTGCTTATATATCTCGGACTCAAATAATAATGTTTCACGTGAAACATATTCGTTTTAGATTGATAAGGAGGATAAATGGAACTTCTTGAATTTAACCAAAAATTTTTGGAAGCGTTAAAGGAAAACGGCGTTTCGCTTGATTTATCACTTGATAAAACCGAAAAGCTATTTGAATTGACAAGGATAATGCTTGAGGTTAACAAGGTGATGAATTTGACCGCAATAACTGACGAGGATGCGATAATAGTTAAGCATTACGTTGATTCGCTAACTGTGTCGAGCTATATTCCGCAAGGGGCGACGGTTATAGACGTTGGATGCGGAGCGGGATTTCCTTGCTTGCCACTGGCGATATTCCGTAAGGATTTAACGATAACGGCACTCGATTCTACGGCAAAACGAATAAAATATATAGATGATACTGCAAAAAGACTTGATATAACGAATATAATTCCGATTGCCGCAAGAGCTGAGGAGCTTGCCAAGCAAAGTAGATACCGTGAGTCATTTGACGTTGCTACGGCTCGTGCAGTTGCGGCATTACCGATTTTGAGCGAGCTTTGCCTGCCATTTGTTAAGAAAGGCGGAATATTTGTTTCAATGAAGGCTTCTCAAGGCTCTCAGGAGGCGATTGATGCTCAAAATGCTATCAAGCTTTGTGGCGGTACAGTTAAATCTGTTGACAAGCTTGCCTTGATATCCTCTCAGGCTACCGAGGAGCGAACTATTATAACTGTATCAAAAACTTCTCAAACTCCTCAAAAATATCCTCGTCATTATTCGCAAATCACTAAAAAGCCTTTGTAAGTTAGTAAAAATATTATATCTTGGAAAACCTTTTTAAAGAACCCTCCACGGAGGGTTCTTTTTTTAGTTTATGTTAAGTATTTTTTGCTACCTTTTTGAAAAAAAGGTAGCGCCAAAAACTTTCAATCGGCGTTATTTTAAATAACATTTTGCGCTCGACCGACGAGCCACAAATGTTCAC
>JAZRGA010000036.1:0-6534 GCA_045643945.1 Eubacteriales bacterium
TCTAACCAACTGAGCTATGCCTCCATATTTAACTACCGCATATTATACACTCTTTTTCAATCTTTGTCAATCCCTTTTTTTATTTTTATTTAAATATCCCCCAACTCCTTGACTTTTAAAGAATTTTATTATATAATAAACTATATAATTATGCGTAAAGGACAAACCGATATGCCAAGAAATCTTTTAAAGGAAATTGAAGACAGCTTTTCCAAATTTTCAAAAAGTCAAAAGATAATTTCTACATATATACTTGAAAACTACGATAAGGCGGCTTATATGACCGCTTCAAAGCTTGCCTCTGCGGTAAGCGTTTCGGAATCAACCGTCGTTCGCTTTGCTATCGAGCTTGGCTTTGACGGATACCCCGAGTTCCAGCACGCCCTTCAGGAGATAGTGAGAATAAAGCTTACGTCATTCCAACGAATGGACGTTACCAACAACCTAATAGGCGACGGTGACGTGCTTTCTAAGGTGCTTAACTCGGATATAAACAAGCTTAAGCGCACGATAGAGGAAATCGACCGCTATGCATTCGACGCATCGGTAGAGTCACTTCTCTCGGCTAAAAATATCTATATTATAGGACTCGGCTCATCGTCAATTCTTGCAAGCTCATTAAATCATTCCCTCAGAATGATATTTGACAACGTAAGACTTCTCGACACAAGCTCGGCAGACGAGATATACGCCCAAATTATGAACGTTTCGGCAGGTGACGTTATCGTTGCGATAAGCTTTCCCAGATACTCAAGAAAGCTCATTACAGCGGTAAACTTTGCAAAGGACTCAGGCGCTAAGGTAATAGCGCTTACCGACAGTCCCTCATCGCCTATCGCGCCATTTGCCGACAGTCTTTTGATTGCGCGAAGCGATATGGCGTCATTTGCCGATTCTCTTATAGCTCCGCTCAGCGTTATCAATGCGCTCGTTGTAGCGGTTGCGCGTAAAAAGCAGGACGAGCTTAGAATAAGACTTCATCAGCTCGAAAAAATCTGGGACGAGTACAACGTCTACGATACGAACCGATAAAGGAATCCAAGCATTTATGGAAAATAACAAGGTAATCGTTATAGGTGGCGGAGCGGCAGGACTTTTTGCCGCAATAAGCGCGGCGGAAAACGGAGCGGAGGTTATTCTGCTCGAAAAAAACGATAACTGCGGAAAAAAGCTTCGAATTACGGGCAAGGGCAGATGCAACGTAACCAACGACTGCTCAACCGAGGAGTTTTTGCAAAACGTGCCGACAAATCCCCGCTTTCTTTACAGTGCGCTAAGCACTCTCTCAACGCAGGACGTCAAGGACTTCTTCGAGGGCGAGGGCGTGCCACTTAAAACCGAAAGAGGAAAGCGTGTTTTCCCCGTTTCCGACAAGGCGCAGGACATAGTTTCGGCTCTTGTTTCGGCTTGCAAGGCAAGAGGAGTAAATATAATAAACGAAAAAGCGCTTTCGCTTATAATAGATAAAATAGATAAAATAGAAAAAGATAATAATTATAATAATGCAAAAATAAAGGGAGTCATCACCGAGCGGGGCGAATATTTTGCCGATGCGGTTATCGTCTGCACGGGCGGTCGCTCCTACACTCGCACAGGCTCGGACGGTGACGGATATGCATTTGCAAAATCGGCGGGACACACGGTAACACCGCTTCTCCCCTCTCTCGTTCCAATAGTCTGCGCAGGAAAGCTTTGTCCGTCACTTCAAGGACTCTCGCTAAAAAACGTATCCCTTTCGATAATCAATAAGGCTACGAAAAAAGAGGTCTATTCGGATTTCGGAGAAATGATGTTTACGCACTTCGGAATAACAGGGCCTATGGTTCTTTCGGCTTCTGCGCACATTCCCGATATTGCGTCGGGAAAATATGAGGCGATAATAAATTTAAAGCCTGCGCTTGACGAAAAAACACTCGATTCGAGAATCCTTTCGGATTTTTCAAAATATTCAAATAAGGACCTTATAAATGCTCTCGGTGATTTGCTACCTCAAAAGCTGATACCCGTTACAGTATCGCTTTCGGGAATAGACCCGAGAAAAAAGATAAATTCGATAACTCGCGAGGAGCGTCGAGCGCTTATCGACGTAATCAGAGGGCTAAGACTAACGCTTATCGGATTTCGCCCAATTGATGAGGCAATAATAACAAAGGGCGGCGTAAGCGTTAAGGAAATAGACCCGAAAACTATGGAATCAAAGAAATGCTCGGGGCTTTATTTTGCGGGCGAGGTCATAGACGTAGACGCATACACGGGCGGCTTTAATCTTCAAATAGCCTTCTCGACCGGTAATCTTGCCGGAAGATCGGCGGCGTGGCAATAAAAACAAGGAGCTTTAAATCAAATGAAAAAAATTATCAACATTGCAATCGACGGTCCCGGAGGCGCGGGCAAAAGCACTATCTCGAGAACGGTAGCAAAAAAGCTTGATGTTCTTTACGTTGACACAGGCTCTCTTTACCGCACGATAGGACTTTTTGTAAAATCCAAGGGCATCGACCCCAAGGATGCAGAGGCAGTTACGGCTATTCTTCCCGAAATTTCAATAGAGGTAAAATACGAAAACGGAGCGCAGGTTAACTACCTTAACGGCGTAAACCACGGCGACGCTATAAGAACCTCGGAAATGTCGATGTACGCCTCGGACGTTTCAAAAATCCCCTCGGTACGCGCGTTTTTGCTCGAAGCTCAAAAGCAGATAGCAAAGACTAACAGTGTTATAATGGACGGACGTGATATCGGAACGGTTATTCTTCCCAATGCCGACGTTAAAATATTTCTTACGGCATCCGAGGAATGTCGCGCGATGCGCCGCTATAACGAATCAATCGAGCGCGGGCAGAGCATAACCTACGAGGAGGTCCTTCAGAAGATGAAGGAGCGCGATGCTCAGGACGCTAACCGTGAAATCGCTCCCGCAAAGCCTGCCGACGATGCTATAATCCTCGATACAACAGGCTTTGAATTTGAGGATAGCGTAAACGCAATACTCGAAATTATAAAAAACAAATGCGGAGGATGCATTTAGTGAAAAAAAACGATAACGCTAAAGCCGAAAAGGTCGCAAAAAAGGCAAAAAAAGCCAAAAAGGGCGGAAGTCGAGCATATCGCGCGATATATGCGGTATTTTCGGGCATAGTAGGCTTTTTGTTTAACATAAAGGTCATAAACGGTGAACGTGAGCCTGATGACGGAGGCTACGTCGTTTGCGCTAATCACGTTTCCGCAACCGACCCGATAGCGCTCTGTTATGCATTCAGAAAAAATCAAGTGCATTTTATGGCGAAAAAGGAGCTTTTTAAAATTCCGCTTCTTGCTCAGCTTATAAAGCTTATGGGTGCTTTTCCCGTTGACCGCTCGGGTAGTGACGTAGGCGCAATAAAAACCGCTATTTCGCTCGTTGAGGAGAAAAAATCAATGGGAATCTTTCCGCAGGGACATCGCTACGTCGGTGTTGACCCGAGAGGAACGAAAACCAAGAACGGAGTTGCGCTCATAGCAACTAAGACAAGCGCCGATATTATTCCCTGCTACATCAGGCGCAAGAAAAATAAATTTATGCTTTTTAGACGCACATACGTTATTATAGGTGAAAAAATTCCGTTTGAGTCCTTAAATTATAACCCCGACGCAAGTGGAGAATACGCAAGAATTACCGATATCGCCTTTGATAAAATCTGCACCCTCGGTGAGGAATTTGAAGCAGAGCTGAGCGCAAAAAAGGCAGCTAAAAAAAGTAAAAAATAAGCAACGCAAAAAAATAAAAGGATAATCTAAAAATGATAACGGTAGCAAAAAACGCAGGCTTCTGCTTTGGCGTTAAGCGCGCGGTAGATACCCTTTTGAGTGCAATCGAGAATAAGCGCGAGGGCGAGAGAATATTCACACTCGGTACGCTTATCCATAACGGAGTTTTTAACGCAGAGCTTGCCGATAAGGGAGTAAGCGTTACAACACTCGACGAGCTTTGCAATATTGCAGAGAGCGCAACAGAGGACTCACCCGTAACCGTGTTTCTGCGCGCTCACGGAGTGCCTAAGGAAAACGAGGAGCTTCTCTGCTCGTTGGCAGAAAAAAACAAGCACTTTCGCTACGTCGACTGCACCTGCCCATTCGTTAAAAAGATACACAATATAGCAAAGGAGCATTCTGCGCCCGATAAAGCCTTCCTGCTTTTCGGTAAGGAGGACCACCCCGAGGTCGTAGGAATAATGAGCTATTTCGGCTACGAAAAGCTTACCTTTAATTCTGCGGACGAGCTTTCGAAATTGGCAGAAAATGGGTATTTCGATAAATTAGGCGAAAAAATAACGCCTATTTTGGCTTCACAGACCACTCAAAATCTAAAAGAATGGAAAAAATGTGAAAAACTTTTCAAAAAGCACTGTACAAATGCTTTAATTTTTGATACAATATGTAATGTTACCGAAGAAAGGCAAAAAGACGCCGAACGGCTCTCTAAGGAATGTGACGCAATGATAGTCATAGGAGGCAGAGATAGCTCAAATACGGCAAAGCTTTATGCCATTTGTAAAAGAAATTGTCCCGACACCGTCTGGATCGAAAGAGCAGATGAGCTTTCGGGTGACAAAATATTAAATCCCAATTCACATTTGGGAATAGCCGCGGGAGCGTCGACCCCGCTAGGCATTATAGAGGAGGTGTTACTCATTATGAATGAGAACTTGAATTTCGAAGCAATGCTCGATGAATCACTTAAGACGACAAAGACATTAAATAAAGGAGATATAGTTACAGGCATCGTTACTTACGTTTCTGACGCAGAGATCCAGCTCGATCTCGGTGCGCAGGTTACCGGTATCATCACACCCGAAAATATTTCGGACGATCCTTCTATAAAGCTCACACAGCTTTATAAAAAGGGCGATACAATCGAAGCGCGCATCTGGCGTCTTAGCGACGTTGACGGTATAGCAGAGCTTTCCAAGAAGACTCTTGACCACGCAAAAGAGTGGCAGAGCATCGTTGACGCAAGCGAGAGCGGCGAAATACTTAACGGTAAGGTTATCGAAGTAGTTAACGGCGGCGTAAACGTACTCGTTGGCGCAACTAAGGTATTCGTTCCCGCGTACCACTCCGGCGTTCCGAAGGACGGCGACCTTAACTCTATCAAGGGCACTGAGGTTAGCCTTCGTATCATAGAGATAAGAGGCAACAGAGCAAAGGGCTCTATCCGTGTTGTTTCAAGCGAGAGAGCAAAAGAGGCTCGCAAGGCAGCTCAGGAAGCATTCTGGAGCAGCATTGAGGAGGGCAAGGTTTATACAGGCAAGGTTAAGAATATGACCGCTTACGGCGCATTCATCGACCTTGGCGGAGTAGACGGTATGGTCCACAAGAGCGAGCTTTCATGGAAGCCTATCGCTTCTCCCGCTTCTGTCCTTTCCATAGGTCAGGAGATTACAGTATTCATTAAGGAATTTGACGCTGAAAAGAAGAGAATTTCTCTTGGATACAAGACCGAGGATAGCAATCCTTGGAACGTATTTAACTCAAAGTACGCAGTTGGCGACGTTGCATCGGTTAAGGTAGTAAGCCTTATGCCCTTCGGCGCATTCGCTGAGATAGTTGACGGAGTTGACGGACTTATCCACATCTCTCAGATAGCTCAGCAGAAGATCGGCAAGCCCGCTGACGTTCTCTCTATCGGTCAGGTTGTTGATGCTAAAATCGTTGCTATCGACGAGGAAAAGCAGAACGTAAGCCTTTCTATCAGAGCGCTTCTTGACGAGGCTCAGGCAGAGGCAGAGGCTATGCCCGCTGACGTTGAGGCTGTTGAGGAATAATTTTTAATTAAATTGAATTAGGAATTATATGGGGGAAGAAAGCTTCTTAACAGAGGATTTTCTTTCCCCAAAATCTATATTTCAAAAACGGGTAAAGGAATATTATATTAACACAAGATTAATTTTGGCAAAAAGCAAACTCAAAGCCTTCCCCTTGAGGTAGCGAAGCGGCACGAGGGTCTTAGAAAACAATTGAGTATTGTTTTCCCCCGAGTGTGACCGAGCCGCAGCGAGACAGGTGTCAACCCGAGGGAGCGAAACGAGTGATGCGGTTGACGGATGAGGTGGAAAAAGGCTTAAAATTTTGCTTTTCCCATTAATAACGCCTTCGGCTACACCTCACCACCCTCCTACGTCGGGAGCCGTCTCGCTGCGGCTCGGTCACGCTACGGCTCTAACAGTCCACTGGACTGTTATTCACTACCGTAGCGCCACTTCGCTACCTCAAGGAGAAGCCTTTCAAGTGCGGTGCGAACACTGTTGGCTCGACCGTCGAACGCACTATGTTATTTAAATTTTTCACGATTGAAAGTTTTTGGCGCTACCTTTTTTCAAAAAGGTAGCAAAAAAACCTAACACAAGCTAACTCCCTTATCCGCTTTTTCTTTGACACACAAGGCGCAAAGAAAAAGGCTTGGCAAAAAGAAACGCCGTTTTATGGGCGCTGCCCAAACCCGCAAGCTTTTGAAAAAGCTTGACCAAAACTTTTCTCCGTGGGTGCGGTGCAAAC
>JAZRGA010000037.1:0-50723 GCA_045643945.1 Eubacteriales bacterium
TTTTTAGTCACTTATATTACTCCATAAAATAAGTGTATAAATATCGTGCAATAGCTCTGTTGAAACTCTTACCAAGATCAATTTTTATATCATATCCAAAAAACTTCTCCTTCACAATCTGTGGAGTTCCAAAGTATGTTAGAAATCTTGTAACGGCATCATAGAACAATTTTTGGTGATTGGAAGTGGTGCCACGAGTTCCCATTTTTACGGCTTGATTTGCGGCGGGGCGCAATAATATTTCGCTAACAAATTTTCCGCCTTGAGCTATTGTCGATGCAATACGACCACCGTTGGAAATTATCCTACCTAAACCGCCTGACAAACCGCCAAAAGCGAACGCTATTGCATAATCTTCTCATGTGCCGAAGCTGCCTCCATAAAAAGCTACACTAAACAAATCAGTTACCGCCTTGCCTGCCAGTGAGGAAAATGCTCCAGATAAAACCGCCGTACTGCCGATACCTATTACGGCACCAACAGCGGCGCCTAATAAAGAACCTGTAAAAATACCTGTTAGTATATCTTGTCTTGAGAAAGTACAGACCAATCCCGTGGTCATAGTAATAGCTACGGTAGCGGAAGGGGTTAAGAATACCGATGTGGTTATTGTCCGTAATTTCAAAACCATCCGCATTGAGAGCCTTACACTTACCCCAAGCATCGTACTTATATTTTACCACAACAGAGCCATTGTTGTCAAGTAGGGCAATGATATCATTCTGAGCATTCTTTCTGTAGAAGTAAGTCAAATTATTGTACTTCACGGCGAATACTCCCGTATGGTTGTAGAAGAATTCAAGTCCGTTGCTTTGCTTGATGAGATTTCCGTTGGAACTAAAAACCAGACCGCCCAAGCGGTCTGGAAAATGTTTTTTAAAATTTTTTGTGAAAATTATTTATTCTGTGTAATTTTGTTTTAATATCTTTGGTATTGTATTATACTAAAGTTTTTACTTTCTATTAGTTTTTTTAACTCATTTGTTATATAAACTCGAACTATTGTATTACGATGATTTTGATAGTCAGTTTCAAATAACCACTTTTCTTTTCGACCATCGTCAAACACATAGTGAGGCAAACGTACTCTTAACACATTAAGATCTTTTTCTATTATATTTATTACATTAGCAAAGTATACTTCGTTGATTTTTCCAAATATTGACCATACTTCTATATGATCCTCATAAATATGAAACCACTGTACCATAGTTAACATCAAAAGTGTTAGAATAATGTTAGCAAAAGCACAAATAATTCCAATGAAAAAATCAAATATAAAAACATAAATTGTAAATAACCAGAAAGGTATCGTAACAAAACAAGTAACAAATACAATTCCGTTAACAGGTTTTTGCTTAAATAACATAATAAAATCCTTTTTGTTTAGTTGTATTTTCTTTCGCATAAGATGATATTACATTTAACATTTTAAAGAAAATATTTTTCTTAAAATCATTTATTGTAAATAGTGTAGAAATTTTAGATATATAATAATTTCCAATTGTAGATAATCCAATTAATGGTGCATTTGTTCCTAAACCAAACAAGAAAGATTGGAAATTAGTAATATTGGAATTTCTAACCATTCTAGATGCACCAATAGCAGGAATGGACAGAACTGCATTTAATATTCCTGCACCAACGGATTGACCTAAATTTATGTCATCAAATGATTTACCTTCCACGAATTGTTGTGATACCATATCTCCTGAAAATCCAACAATAAAAGAACCTATAAGAGCTATGGGTCACGAAAATTCTGCCATCATACCTGTAAAACCGCCTGTTAAAGCTCCTATCACAATGCCAGCAAAAACATTTTGACCTTGAGCGGCTGCCGATATACCACCAAATATACCGCCAAGAATAGCACCTACTGCAAAGGCAATTAACAATGAAGTAAGAGTTATAACAGCTTTTCCGTTAGGGTCTATATATTTTGTTGGATTATTCAAACAGTAAGCATACAAATTCAATCCGTTGATGTTCTCAGGATCAAGATAAGAGATATCATCAATCGTCATAAAACGATCAATTTCAGGATCGTAGTATCTTGTCTTGAGGAAATAGAATCCAGTTTCGGTATCGAAGTAGTAAGAACGGTATCTGAACGGGTTGAGAATACCAATGTGTGTATCATCGTAATCATATAACCATCTGCATTGAGAACCTTACACTTACCCTAAGCATTCTATTCATGGATTTACGGTATAAATTAATTATTTACTATTTTTAGAACTGCTATTTTTGTTTTTGGTAAATAAGCAACGGAATATTTCTCTCCGATATTTACTTTTTCATCAATAGTTAGGGTTAATATCTTTTCTGAATCAGTATCTTTAAAGACGGGAAACCAAATTTTTTCTATTGGTTCATAGCCTGTTTCATAGAAATCAAAATGAGATACAATTACATTTAATGTTATATAGGATTTGTTTTTTATTGATTTATAATCCATAAAATATGGAATCATTATAATTAATGAAACAACAATTGAAACTATTGGCATAATAATTGCTATCAATAAATAATCCGATTTATCTTCGTTAATTGTTTCTGCAACGTTGATTATACTGAAATATTCTAACAACATATTCACGGTTAATAATATTACAATTAAAAGCACAAATGATATTGCACCTAGAATAGATTTAGCTTTATCTTTGAGTTTTCTGTACAATAGTTCTTCCATTAGAGTTCCTTATTAATTTGCTTTGCTCCCGATGGCGTAGTTTCGTTATGAATACTCGCACCAGTCGGCAGTGCCGACAGCCAAATGTCGCTGTCTGTGCTGCCGTTTTTCTTTATTTTGTTCCCGATGGCGTAGTTTCATTATGAATACTCGTACCGATTTATTATCTTTGTTGATAATAAATCGGTATTTTATACGTTGTGGTGTAAAATTTCTTAAAGAATTTGACAAATTTCCTTAAGTGTTTTTGCAAGCTCAAAGGCGAGAACTCGAATTTCGTCGAGTGGCGGATTTTCCATAGCTCTATAACGGTTTATCTTTGCCGTTGGAGGATAAGCCATAGGAATCATATCGCAGCATTCGAGAAGATTTGCCGCCTTTTCACATGCGTTAAGCAGTGCATCGACGTTTGAACGGCGATAGTCAAAGCAGTCCTCGGTGTATTCCGAAAGTGCCGTCTTTATCGCATTTACGCAATTGTTAGCCGCGCCCTCTCTGTTGGGGAGGGGAACTATTATCGAGTCGCCTCTGTTTCGGTAGCATCCAAACATTGCCGCAATTGTAGCGGGGTCACGGACGGTTCCGTCGGGGTAGAAAATTCCATGCTCGGTATCGCAACGGTCATGAATCATAAGCTCAAAGAGCATCCAACCCATATTAAAGTGGTTGCAGACCTCAAGAGCCATATCGTAAGGATTACAACGCGCAAGGCAACCCGTTTCGGTCTGAATTACGGGCTTTCCGTATTTCTTTGCGAGCGCATCTGCAGTTGCGTAGTTCTTCATACATTTTGCCTTTGTTGCACTGTAATCGTGGAACGAGAAAACGTCAACGTCATCGGCGGTGTATTCGATTTCATATCCTCTTGTGTGACCGACGGTTGTTGCGGTCTTGGGGTCAAGCTCTTTAACAAGCTTACAGTAGTGACGAACGAAGCTCCATATTCTTTCGGTACGGTAGTTAAGCTCCTCCTCGGAAATGCCCTTTTCAAGAAGCCAAGGATTGTATGAGGGCTCGTTCATAATATCCCACATTAAAAGTCCTTCCTCGTCCTTTATTTCATTAACGACGTAGGTTACGTACTCGTCAAGGAATTTCATATTGTCTTCTTCAACGTATTCGGTTTTGAAGCGGTTTCCGTTAAGCAAAATAGGCATTACCGTATAGCCGCAATCGTAGCAGATGCGTATGTAGTTGCGAAGCTCATCGCAAAATGCCTTGGGGTTTTCCGCCCATTCCTCGGCAACGAGCCAAATTCTTATAGAGTTAAGATTTACTCGCTTACCGTAGCTTAACTGTTGACGTGTGGTTGCCTCGTCGCAGATGTAATGATTTACTCCGCGAAGCCAAGAATAATCCTTTAAAACTTCCATTATTTCTTCTCCTTGTATGCTTTGAATTTTATTTATTTTTCGGATTTTAAAAATTTAAGAACGTCATAAATCGTTTTGACGGCGTATATTTTTATTCCCTCAATTTTAGGACAGCTTGAGGCGTTACTTGCGGGAATAAGAGCAGTGGTAAAGCCAAGTCGCGCTGCCTCCTTAACTCTTTGCTCGATACTCGATATTCCTCGACATTCTCCTGCAAGACCTATCTCACCGATGGCGATTAAATCGTCGGGGATTTTTTTATCTGTCAGTGATGAAATAAGTGACATTGCAATTCCGAGGTCGGATGCAGGCTCGTCTATTTCAAGACCGCCTATGACGTTAAGATAAACGTCATTAGATGAAAATTTAAGTCCGAGCCTCTTTTCAAGAACGGCAAGTATTAAGCAGGTTCGGTTGTAGTCTATTCCATTTGACGTGCGACGTGGAGCAGGGAATGCGCTTGGGGTAACGAGAGCCTGAATTTCGGCTACTATCGGACGAGTTCCCTCAATGGTACAAACGGCACAGTTACCCGAAATATCGGTGGGACGGTCGGAGAGAAGCAGCTCGGAGGGATTAGGCACTTGACGAAGTCCTGTATCGGTCATTTCAAAAACGCCTATCTCGTTAGTTGAACCAAATCTATTCTTTTGCGCGCGTATAATTCGGTAGCTTTGACGCTTATCGCCCTCGAAATTAAGAACCGCGTCAACCATATGCTCAAGTACCTTAGGACCTGCAATACCGCCCTCCTTGTTAACGTGGCCGACGAGAATTACCGAAACGCCCTCGCTTTTTGCCTTGCTTATAAATGATAGAGCAACCTCCTTGACGTTAGAAACGCTACCGGGAGAGGAGGCAATAGCATCCGAGTACATAGTCTGCACGGAGTCGACGATGATAACGTCGGGAGCAACCTTTTTCGCCTCGGAGAGTATCTTTTCGATATTTGTTTCGGTTAAAATATAAAGATTTTTTCCGCTTACCTTGAGTCTTTGCGCTCGGAGCTTTATCTGTCCCGTAGACTCCTCGCCCGAAACGTAAAGCACCTTTTTTTGAGCGCCAACGGTATCGCATATCTGCAAGAGCAGAGTAGATTTTCCTATACCCGGCTCGCCCGAAATAAGCACGGCAGAGCCAAGAACGAGTCCTCCTCCAAGCACTCGGTCAAGCTCGGAAAGTCCTGTTTGCGAGCGGATATATTCCGACGTTGTAAGCTCATCAAAGCTTTGAGCGCGGCTTTCACCCGAAAAGATGACCGACGGGCGTGCTTTCGTTGTGGTTGTGGGAGCGACTTGCTCTACGTCCTCAACGAATGTGTTCCAAGAATTGCATTTAGGGCATTTTCCAAGCCATTTAGGGCTTGTGTACTCGCAATTCGAGCATATATAAACAGTTTTTAAGCCTTTCATAAATACCTCTTAAACGTAGTATATAAATATTATACAATACAATATACAAAAAATCAAGTATGAAGATAAAACAAAATTTTTATAAGAGCAAAGGCATTATTCGTATAGTCGCTTTTATTGACAAAGCTTTAATAATATGGTATAATGTGGATACTGTATTAAGCTAAATAATAAGCAAATAACGTAAAGGAATTTTTATGGAAAAGGCAAGTCGCAATTATTCGCTTGATTTTTTGAAGATACTTGGCGCAATAGTGATAGTTCTTCATCATTTTCAGGCGATTGTAGGCGTTAAATATAACGTCCTTATTAACTTTTCGGGGGATTGGTTCAACTGGGGACTTTTTGTTGAGCTATTCTTCATTTTAAGCGGATATTTTATGTATAGGTATATTCCCAGAATTCAAGAGGGAGGCATAACTCTTAGTGAATGGTGGAAAAAGCGCGCGGTGCGATTACTTCCGATGTCGGCAATTACCGTCGTCGTTTTTACACTTATATTATTTATAAACAATAACGTCCTTGGATTTGGCGCTCTTTGGGGAATGGAGGTTTCTATTTGGGACACTATAATCGCCGCTTTTGGAATTCAAGAGGGATGGGTGTTTAAAAATCCTATAATAAATAATTCTATATGGTACATTAGCGCGTTAATGTTTTGCTATATACTTTTTTATATCGTTACTGCGTTTTCCGCAAGAATAAAATGCAACCCGATGTATTTTTATATAGCGATTATTTTGCTCGGACTTGCAATTGGAGTCTACGGTATAGATAAGCCGTTTATGAATTGGCAGATGGCAAGAGGATATTACGCATTCTTTTTCGGTATTATTTTTGCGTATTATATGAATAAATACGGCGTTCGGCGCAGAGAGATAATCGCAAGCCTTATAACGATTATTTTCTTCACCTTGCTATTTATCTTTTATCCCGAATACGGAAGCGTCAATACTAACTATATGGTGACGTTTTTCGTTTTTCCTGCTTGGGTAATACTGTTTGAAACTAAGGCTATGCATAAGGTATTCAGGCATAAAATATGGGAAACGGTTAGCGGCATTTCCTTCGAGGTATATCTCTGGCATCTACCCTTGATGCTTTTGATGTATTTAATTATGAATTTGACGGGATGGCGTCCGCCGTTTGAAAATATGGCGAGTATGTATATCTTCCTTATTATTACTTGGGCATTTGCTACGCTAATGTATTTCTTTGCAGAGCGACCGATTACAAGGCGGCTTACTAAAAATACAAAAAATGATAATAGTAATAAAGAGCTACAAAATTAAATAACCATTAAACAAAGTTAGGAGTATAGGGCAAAAAAAGCCTTTTACTCCTACTTTTTTATTTGCTACTCTTGACAAAGCGTGATATAAATGATATAATACATATGTATTACAAAAGAAAGAGGACGAAATGAAAAGAATTTTATCTTTTGCTTTAGCATTCTTGATTTTTTGCTCGCTTGCCTCCTGTCAAGAAAATCACTCGTCGGATATCGAAGATACGGTGTTGGGAGAGAGCGCGGAGGACGTTGAACTTTTAGAGGATAGCACCGATAAGGCGTATATGCGTAACGGCAATAAAATATTACTCGGATATTATCCGCAATCCGAGGTAGCAGATGATATGCTAAGGGAAAGGCTTTGCAATATAGCGGGAGAGCTACCGACAAGCTCTAATCCGCAGAGCTGGACCTCTTACGGATATTATATAAGCGGCAGCGTGAGTGATTATATGTGGTATATTGACGTTGAGGATGGCTCGGATAGGTATAGAGGTGTGTATTTTACCTCCTACCGACCGTATTATACCACAAGCTCGTCCTCTGCCGAGAATACCTATCAGGATGATAACGGTTATTTGATAAATAGCGTCTATTGGTTTAAGTATGAGCCTATCTCGTGGACATTACTTTCCGAAAACAAATCGGACGGAACGGCATTTATATACTGTGATATGATTATTGATTCGAGAGAGTATTATATAACCGACGGTAGCATCAGGAATATAAACGGAGAAGCGATTTATCCAAATAATTACGCTAATAGTACGATAAGAGAATGGCTTAATGAATGCTTTTTTGATATAGCCTTTGATGATAGGGAAAAGGAAATAATACTTGCTTCAACGGTTGAAAATCGAGATGAAAGCACGGGATACGGTAATAATCTGTATGCTTGCGAAAATACCTGTGATAAGGTCTTTTTGCTTTCGTACGGGGAGGCGATAAAGAGTAATTACGGTTTAAATTCAACGGAGTTCCGTCAAAAGATAAGCACTGATTACGCTCGTGCGCAGGGGGCGTATACCGATAATAGCAGTAGATATGTGGGAAACAGTCAATGGTGGCTCCGTTCACCTTATATACCGTATATGATGGGATTTTCCTGCTATGTCAATTATCAAGGTATTGGGGTCTATCGCAGTGTTAACAGTACCGATTTGGGCATAGCTCCCGCCTTGAATATTATATTATAAAATTGACTGTAAAATTATATTGAAATGCATAAGCCCGACCGGTGTAATATTCCGTCGGGCTTTTTAATTATTTAAGAAATTCGATTATCCCCGAAGCGATGGCGTCGGTGAGGTTGATTTGATATGCGTTATCACAGAGTAGGCGGCATTCCTCGGTGTTTGAGAGAAATCCGCACTCGAGCAGAACTGCGGGGCAGTAGAGCTTGTCGAGAAGATATATGCTTGAATCTGCTTGCTTTGAGGTGCGGTTGTTGGCTGGCTGAAGTGAGTCCTTAACTGAATTTTCAATAAGATATGCAAGCGCCCTTGAGGTTACGTTGTTTGGCGAGTAGTATGCTTGAAATCCGCTATATTGCTCCTTGGGGTAGGAATTTTGATGAATACTTATAAATATCGCATTATCGTATTTTTCCGCAAATTCCTTTCGAGCGAGTAGGTCGAGCTTTTTCTTTTTGCCTTCATAATCAAGATTGCGGTCATAAAGCAAAATATCGGTCGAGCGAGTAAGCACACAGGGGATATTTTCAGCTTCAAGGCGAGCTATCAGCTTTTTTGCCAATTCAAGATTTATATCCTTTTCGTAAGCGCCGTTTTTACCGATAGCACCTCCGTCCTCGCCGCCGTGACCTGCATCGATTATAACGGTCGGATATGCGGTCTGCGAATTGCTTTGCGGGGGCGTTGTGGGTGTTGGCGCAGTGTCGCCTTGTGTGCGGTTTAAAAAATAAAAAATTCCGAGCGATAATGAAAAAAATGCAAGAATGATAAAAAATAAACGAAAAAACAGCTTCACAGATTTCATAAGCTACTCCGTATGTTCTTAAATTCTATAAATTGTATGCTTGATAAAAGCCTGTTAAAATAGATAATCTACTTTATTGGCGAGAAAAAATCACTTTTTTGAATAAAAAAGAAAAAATAAAGAGCTTTATAAAAAAACTATGTACAAATTTTAGTTTTTATGATATAATTATACTGTAAAATTATAATTAGATGTGAATTTGAATACATCGGGAGTTAATAATGGGAAATAATAAATTTAACGGCAAACAACAAAATTCAAAAAAGAATTTTAACAACGGCTTTAACGGTAATAATAAGAATGACCGTAAGCCGCGCTATGAAAATAGCAGAACGGACAATGACGGAGCAGAGGATTTTAGCGAAGGACTCGTGGTCGGCAGAAATGCGGTTCGAGAGCTTTTGAAATCGGGACGCGCTATCGATAAATTGCTTGTTCAAAGAGGTGAGCGAGAGGGCTCTATCGTTGTGCTCGTTGCCGAGGCAATAGAGCGACATATTCCTGTGGTTGAAAGTGACAAGGCGAAGCTTGATAAGCTTACGGGCGGCGCTTCGCATCAGGGCATCGTTGCTATGGCGGCAGAAAAGGAATATTGTACGGTTGATGATATTCTTAATATTGCAAGCGAGCGAGGAGAAAAGCCTTTCATAGTTATCGCAGACGGTGTTTCCGACCCGCATAATCTCGGCGCAATAATAAGATGCGCAGAGGGAGTTGGAGCGCACGGACTTATAATTCCAAAGCGTCGCGCGGTTGGACTTACTCCCACGGTAAGCAAGGCTTCTTGCGGCGCAATCGAGCATTTGGCGGTTGCAAAGGTCACTAATATTGCGGCAACCGTTGAGGAGCTTAAGGAAAAGGGAATATGGATATTCTCGGCAGAGGCAGGCGGTGAAAATTATTACGATACAGACTTTAACTGTCCTTGCGCAATAGTGCTTGGAAGTGAGGGCGACGGAGTTTCTAAGCTTGTAAAGGATAGATCGGACTATATCGTGTCAATACCGATGTACGGCAAGATAAATTCCTTTAACGTATCAACTGCGGCGGCGGTTATACTTGCGGAAATATCAAGACAGCACAGAGCGTAATGCTTAATATCTCTTTGAGGAGGTGCAGAGGTGGCGAAAGATAATAAAGATAATAAAAATCAAAACGGTGACGCGCAGAATATTGAAGGAGTTTTGGCGCAGCTTAGACGCTCATATTCAGACGAAGCAGAGAATGCCGACGATTTTATTGATATTAAGAGTGAGTCGGATAACGTATCACACGATGAGCTTCAGGCGATGCTACGTTCGCAATTTTTAAGCGATGATTTGCAAGAGCCCGAGGAGAATGAGGACGAGTATTTTATAGACGAGGACTTCTTGAGTGATGCGTCACAGGTCGATGATGATTATAACGGCGATGACACTGATATTGATTATGTAGAAAAAATAGAAAAAGAGGAGGAATTTGATTATGGATATTACGAAAAATATGGCGAAGACTATAAAGAAGATGCGCTTGAAGAAGAAATTAATGAAGAAAATCAAGATGATGAAGAAGCAGCGCTTTATCAAGGGATTGAAGAAGGATATTGGCAAGACAGTCAAGGCGATGAAGAAATCCTCTTTGATGAAGGACTTGAAGCGATTCAAGAAGAAGAATATAACCAAGCCGATAAAGAGGCTTATGAAGCAGAGGAAAATCAAGGAATTCAAAAAGGCGCTCGCACGAGCATTTCGATAAATCCCTTATACCGTAAAAATAGCGGTGAGTCATATTTTGATGACGAGGATGATGCGGAGGATTCTCTTTGGGGAGAGGAGGAAAGCTATACCTCGTTAACGCTTGATGATGACGGTGATGAGGCGAGTACCTTTGAGTGGACCGAGGACCCTCGAACCGATGCGGAGAGAGCGGAGGATAATTACGTCGGTGTATTTTACCGACAAAATCCAGACCCGTATGAGAATATTCCCTTTAAGGACAGAATATTGGAGAACGCCCCGACGGTAGATTCTCTTGAGGCGGAGCTTGATAATGCCGACGATGATTTTCCACTTGAGGAATTTGCCGAGGTCGAGAGCATACCGCTAAGGCTTGATGATGATTTTGATAACGAAGCTTTTGAAGAAAAGAGTAAGGTGTCAACGGTGGCGGCATCCGACATTGAATCTCTTGACCGTTCGGACCTTGCGCTTTTACTTGAATTCGGATACCGCGAGGATGTTTTGCGGAATGTTTCGGATGAAAAAATCGATGGCTTTTCTAAGGATGAGCTTATCGACGAGATAGCGCAGGAGGGTAGCTTAAATACCGAAGCGGATACCGAGTCTTTTGCTAATAATTTTGCCGACAATGATAATGATTTAGAAAAGCAGGAAAAAGAAAAGCGTGAGGAGCAGATGCGTCATGAGAAGCTTAAGCGCAAGCTTAATAAGCAATATGACGTTTACAGAAAGAAGCGCAGCGGTATTTTGATAAGGCTTATAATATCCTCCGTTATTACGCTCGGATTGTTCGTTTATGAGCTTATCTCGGTGCTTGACGTTGGTCTTGGCGGAATATTTAACAGAGATGAATATTTCTTTGCGTATGCTCTTGTCGGACTTCAGCTTTTGATTTTTGCCGCGCTTCCTGCAATAAAGAGCATATACGATAGCTTTCAACGCTTGCTTACCTCACGGATAGATGCGTATTTCATAGCGGGGCTTTCACTTATCGTTACGGTTATTTATGACTTCGTAGTAGTCTTTGAGCGCAAGGAGATTCCCCCGACGTTCCATTTCTGCGCGGCTCTTGTAATAGTATTTGCAGAGCTTTCTGAGCTTATGAGGCTTGTTGCGGAGATAAGAAATTACGAATATTATTTTATGGAATATCTGTTCGATGATATCACCGACGTCGAAAAATTCAAATATACCTTGCTTAAGAGCGAGGGTAGAGGCTCGGTGGCGGAAAAAATGTATCTCGGAGGACTTGACGAAAAGACCGAGATATTTGTTCCTCAAAGCGTTGAAACGGCAAACGGATTTTTTGATGCAAGCGACGTTGAGTCGAAAAGAAACAGAGCAACCTTTGGTTGGATTGCCGCGTCAATTGTTTCGGCGTTTATTTTAACCATCGTTTCGGGTATTATATATGAGGAAATATGGATAGCCGCTGCAGCGTTCGCTCTGACCTTTAATCTTATGATGCCGATAACCGCGTTAGTGGTCGAGTGGGTCCCCTTTGAGCGCTTAAGCAAGCAAAATTATGCTTACGGCGCGGCGTTCGCCTCGGAGGGAGCGGCAGAGCAGGTTGACAGATGCGATATGCCGGTGTTCGACGATCTTCATATATTCGAGCAATGCGAGTCTAAAAACGTAAATCTTGCTATTTACGATTCTACACCGAAGTCGGTTTTGCTTGCCTGCCTTAATTCGGTATATTCCGAGATTGGCGGACCTCTTAAAACGACCTTTTCCAATGCAAAAATAGAGCCTTTAGGTAAATGTCAAATAAGCAGAGTCGCAAAGGGAGGAATAGAGGCAAGAGTAGGTGCGAATTATTCTGTGCTTATAGGCGACGAGCAATTTATGGCTCGCTACGGAATTACCTTTCCTGAGGTTGTTTTGGCAAGGATGGAGGATAAAATATTTACTCTTTGCGTTTCGATAAATAACAGAACGACGGCAAGAATAGCGGTTAAATATAAGATAAATGAAACCTTTTATTCTATTATGCAGAAGCTTACCGAGGATAAAATTCAATGTGCGGTTCAAACCTATGACCCGATGATAAGCGCCGAGCTTATTTCGAGAGTAAGACCCTTTAAGGGCGCTCCCGTTAACGTGGTACATAAGAGCGCGGCGGATTATTCACTTGAGCAGCATAAGCATAAAACGAGCGCGCTATATTCTGTTATGGGTGAGGACCTTTGCGTTATAGCGAGAGGCTCAAGACTCAATCTTGCGGTTGCGCTTTCAAATGCGAGAAAGCTTCGTAAGCTTCGATTAGCGCTTAACATTTGCTCGGGAGCGCTTATATGTGTAGGCGCGTTAAGCTCGCTTATGTTCGTTCTTTCGGAAAAGCTTATGAGTGTAAACTGGCTCATCGTCTTAATGTATTGGCTTATAAGCGGAATACTTATGACGGCGCTTACGGTGTGGAGATTTCCGCAAAGAGATAGATTTATATTTAAAAAGAAATAATAAACAAAAAAATAAAAATAATGGGATTTAACTATTGAGATGAACAAAAACACAAGCAGTATTTTAAAGTCTGTAACGAAGCCGGGCAGATATTCGGGCGGAGAATACGGACAGATAATAAAAAATAAGGATGAGGTAAAGGCGAGATTTGCCTTTTGCTTTCCCGATACCTATGAGATAGGAATGTCAAACCTTGGAGTGAGAATACTTTACGGTGTTCTTAACGAGGAAAAGGATGTATGGTGTGAAAGAGCTTACACTCCGTGGATTGATATGCAGGAGAAGATGAGGGAAAACAATATTCCTCTCACGGCTTGCGAAAGCGGAGATCCGATATCCGAGTTTGATATGATAGGATTTACGCTTCAGTATGAAATGTGCTATACTAACGTGCTTAATATGCTTGAGCTTGCGGGGCTACCCTTAAGAGCAAGCGAGCGTGACGAGTCTATGCCAATAGTAATAGGTGGCGGTCCTTGCGCTTATAACCCCGAGCCTGTTGCCGATTTCTTTGACCTTTTTAATATCGGAGAGGGCGAGGAAATGCTCCCCGAGCTTTGCAGACTGTATATAAAAATGCGCGAGGAGGGAAGATATACCAAGGAGGCTTATCTTCACGAGGCGGCTAAAACGATAGTTGGAATATACGTTCCCTCGCTTTATGAGGTTACTTACAATGAGGACGGAACGGTTAAGGCCTATACTCCTAAATATGACGATATTCCCAAAACGGTACAAAAGAGAATAATTACCGATATGGATAAATCGTATTTTCCTAAAAAGGTTGTAATGCCATACATAGAAACAGTTCACGATAGAATAATGCTTGAGGTCTTTAGAGGATGTATTCGCGGATGCAGATTTTGCCAAGCGGGAATTATTTATCGCCCCGTAAGAGAAAAGAGTGCGGATACTCTTAATGAGCAGGCAAAATGCTTGTTCGAGAGCACTGGATACGATGAAATTTCGCTTACGTCGCTTTCTATAAGTGATTATTCTCAGCTTGAGGAGCTTACCGAAAATCTTCTTGAGTGGACAGATGAAAATATGGTCAGCCTTTCACTTCCGTCACTTAGAGTGGATAGCTTTACAAAGGAGCTTATGGATAAGGTTGCCTCGGTGCGCTCGTCCTCGCTCACCTTTGCTCCCGAGGCGGGAACGCAAAGACTTCGTGACGTTATTAATAAAAACGTGAGAGAGGGCGACCTTCTCCGCGCGGTAAGCGTAGCTTTTGATGCGGGTAAGAATGCCGTTAAGCTTTATTTTATGAACGGCTTGCCGACCGAAACCTATGAGGATATCGAGGGAATATCAACTCTTGCTTCGAGAGTTATAGATGCGTATTATCAGTGCCCCGGAAGAAATAAGGCAAAGAAGCCGCAGGTAACGATAAGCGTTTCTTGCTTTATTCCTAAGCCCTTTACGCCTTTTCAGTGGGAGGCGCAGGATACTCTTGAGGAGCTTGCAAATAAGCAGGATTATCTCCGTTCTAAGATAACCGATAGAAAGATAAAATATACCTATCACGATGCAAAGGTTAGCCGTATAGAGGCAGTGCTTGCAAGAGGTGACAGAAGGCTTTCATCTGCGCTTGAGCTTGCTTGTAAGGAGGGCTTTAAGTTTGATGCGTGGGATGAATGCTTTGACTACGAAAAATGGATATCCGTTCTTGAGCGAAGCGGCTTAGATCCTGCATTTTATGCAAACAGAGCCTTCGGTCTTGACGAGGTGCTTCCGTGGGATGTAATAGATTGCGGAGTAACTAAGGAATTTTTGCGCAGAGAGCGTGACCGCGCTTATGCGGAAAGCACTACACCGCATTGTCGCGAAAAATGTAGCGGCTGCGGAGCGAATAAGCTTGGAGGTAAGGGAATATGTTGTCCGAACGCAAAAGCAAATTAATGGAGAAAAAAGAAATGCTTTCTCGCCCTGAGCTTCCGACTCCGAGAGTTGTAAGACTTAAATTTTGCAAGGTGGGAACGCTTCAATATATTTCACATCTTGATTTACAAAGAACCTTTAACCGAATACTTGTCAGGGCGTGTGTTCCCGTGTGGTATACGCAGGGATTTAATCCTCACATCAAGCTCGTCTTTTCAACTCCACTTAGCGTTGGAAGTGAGAGCGTTTGCGAATATCTTGATATAAGACTTTCAAGAGAAATGTCGCTTGATGAGCTGAAGGATAGACTCAATGCCGAAATGACTGATGAATTTCACATCACCGACGTATACGAGCCGAAAAATGATTTTTCGAGCATAGCTTACGCATCATATGATATCGTTATACATACAAGCGAAGCATGTGACAGTATGGCGTGTGATATAGAAAAGGTGCTTACAACGTCGCCGCTTACTATGATAAAGAAGGGCAAGGCGGGCGAAAAGGAGATAGATATAATTCCGCTTATAAAAGAGGCAAGGTCGACGTATAATGCGGAAAACGGAAACATTGAGCTTAAGGTTGTGCTTAGCGCATCGTCAATTCAATATCTTAATCCGGAAATGCTTATAACGGCACTTAAGGAAAAGCTTGCGATACTTTCCAAAAATTTGACGGAGGAGTATTACAGTATTTTGCGAACGGCGCTTCGAAAAGAGGATATGAGCGAATTTTGTTGATGCTTTTTTATAAAAATAATAAAATATTTTATAAATTAATGAAAAAAATAAAAAAAGCTATTGACATTTCCTTAGTAAACGTGTTATAATATTATGCCGCGTAATTTGCGGGCATTTTTAAGCGCGAGAAATCGCCGCCCGAATTAGCGAGTCTATAAGAAAGAGAGGTGCTTTTCATGTACGCAGTTATTGAAACAGGTGGAAAGCAGTACAAGGTTAACGAGGGAGATATCATTTATATTGAGAAGCTCGAAGTTAACGAAGAAGAAACAGTTGAATTCAACTGTGTTAAAGCAGTATCCGATGGAGAAAGCTTTAAGGTTGGCGCTCCCAACGTAGAAGGCGCTGTAGTTAGCGCAAAGGTTCTTGCTAATGGTAAAGCAAAGAAGATCTATGTAATGAAGTACAAGTCCAAGAAGAACGAAAAGAAGAAGATTGGACACAGACAGCCTTACACTAAGGTACAGATTTTGTCCATCAAGGCTTAATCGAAGATGACGAAGGTCGTTTTTTTCAGAAGCGGAGGCGTTTTTTACGGCTTCGAGGAGCAAGGTCATACAGGCTTTGCAGAGGAGGGCAACGATATTCTTTGTGCGGCGCTCTCGGCAATGACAATGTTAATAATAAATACCGTAGAGGTGGCTTATGCATCTGACGTGGAGTATACGATAGATGATAAAACCACTGATATCCGAGTTCGTTCAAAGGCGGCTCTCGTAGAGTTTGAGGCTGATGAGCGTAAGAGATATGCGGTTTCGGGAATTTTCCTTTCTTATTATTATCAGTTGAATGAACTCCTTGAGGAGTATTATGACTATCTCGACGTAGAGGTCAGGGACGTAGATTATAACTGACGCAGAGGAATTGACGTTCAAAAAATTACGACGTTCAAAAAAATTAAATTGTACAAAAATTACAGAAATTATGGAGGAACAAATTATGTTAAGACTTAGTTTGCAGTTCTTTGCTCATAAAAAAGGTGTTGGTTCTACTAAGAACGGCCGTGACAGTGAATCTAAGCGTCTTGGTGTTAAGAAGGCTGACGGACAGGCAGTCGTTGCTGGTAACATCATCGTAAGACAGAGAGGAACTGCTATCCATCCCGGTAACAATGTTGGTATCGGTAAGGATCACACCCTTTTCGCTCTTATTGACGGAAACGTTAAGTTCGAGCAGAAGACCAAGGACAAGAAGCAGGTTAGCGTTTACGCAAAGTAATGCTAAACACATAAAAAAAGAGTGCTTAGGCACTCTTTTTTGTGTTTGATAGAGTATTTTTTAGGCGGGGGAAGAAACTTTCTTTAAAAAGAAAGCTTTCTTCCCCCGTACCCCCATCTTCAAAGAAATTGCAACGTGGATTTGCTTTTAATTTATATAACACTCTTGACCTTTATAATTGCTTAGAAGCGTTTAAAAATAAATATATATTATTTTTTGAAATTCTTTGAAAGGTGTGCAGTGAAAAGCTTTCTTTTAAGAAAGTTTTCCCCAGATAAAATTATATTCTTATATCTTTTTAATCCAACTCAGGCTCGAATGCGGGAATGACCTTAAGCTTAAAGGCGTTAATGCGGTTAAGACGGTCAATTTTTTCCTTGGTTGCAGAGTCCTCGCAGATGCCTGTGCGAATATATTTGTCAAGCACTGCGTAGGTAAATCCAAGCTTGTCCTCGTCGCCCATGCCCGAAAGACCGTCGGAGGGGATTTTATCAACGAGGTCGATAGGAAGTCCAAGATATTTACCTATTTCCTTTACCTCTTGTACTGTAAGCTTGCCAAGAGGACTGAAATCGCCTGCGGAATCACCGTATCTGGTTGAATATCCAACGTAATCCTCCGAGAGGTTGCAGGTATTTGCAACACGCCCGTTAAGAGTTTGAGAAACTGCGTAGAGGGTAGACATTCTAATACGGGGAGGGAGGTTTATTCTCGCCTGCTCGGAAAGAGCAAGACCGCAATCGGTAAGCGAGGCGATAACTCCGTCGGTTGCATCCTTTATGTTACAAATAAAGTGTTTTATTTCAAGAAAATCAACAAGCTTTTGAGAGTCGGCAATATCACATTGAATGCCGTTTGGCATAAGAACTCCGATAACTCTATCCTTGCCGAGTGCCTTTACACAGAGAGCGGCAACGATGCTCGAATCCTTTCCGCCCGAAATGCCGATTATCGCATTACAGCCCTTGCCATTTTCTTCAAACCAGTTTTGAATCCAAATAATAAGATCGTTAGTTACTTTTTCTACGTTAAACATAGCATATCTCCAAAAAATAATATTATAAAATAATTATAGTATTTTATTTATATAAAGTCAAGAGATTTTTTAGGAAATGAATTAAAATCATTGACATTATTTTAACATTGTGTTATAATATTCATATAAACCATTCCCTGAAAATAAGGTTTTTCCTGACTTGAAGGCATTGGGCTAAACTTATGATATTATATACCATAGCCATAGCCATACCTTCGGGTATGGTTATATTTTTTACGGTTATATTTTTTGGAGGTGATTTTATGGAAACACGTATTGCGGTTATGGGAATAATCGTAGAAAACGTTGAAAGCGTTGAGTCGCTTAACTCCTTGCTTCATGGATACAGAGAATATATAATAGGAAGAATGGGTATTCCTTATAAGGATAAGGGAATAAGCGTTGTAAGCATAGCAGTTGACGCGCCGCAGGACGTTATCTCCTCGCTTGCGGGCAAGGTTGGAAGGCTTGACGGTATAAGCGTTAAAACGGCATATTCGAGCAAGTCTTACGGTGCTTCAAATGTATGATATTATAAAAAAGCTTACTGAGGCGCATAGCCTCTCACTTGAAGAATATAAAATTCTTATCGAGGAATATAACGAGGAGAACGCGGCTTTGCTCGCAGGTCTTGCGGTTGAGGAGAGAAAAAAGCATTATTCTAATTCGGTGTTTATTCGTGGACTCATTGAGATAAGTAATATTTGCAAAAATAACTGTCTTTACTGCGGTATAAGACGTGATAACCGTGATTGCGAAAGATATCGACTTTCAAAGGAGGACATACTTTCCTGTTGTGAGGAGGGATATTCGCTTGGATTTCGTACCTTTGTAATGCAGGGCGGAGAGGATGCGTATTTCACCGATGCGGTTTTGTGCGATATAATAGCCGATATAAAAAATAAGTATCCCGATTGCGCCATTACCCTTTCTTTGGGGGAGCGAAGCTATGAAAGCTATAAGCGGCTTTATGATGCAGGGGCGGACAGATATTTACTACGCCACGAAACTGCCGATGCGGAGCATTATTCTATGCTTCATCCGCATAATATGAGCTTTAATGAAAGAATGAGAGCGTTGGGTGATTTAAAAAGAATAGGCTTTCAGGTAGGATGCGGATTTATGGTAGGCTCTCCTTACCAAACTGTGGATGCGCTTGCAAAGGATTTGAAATTTATCGAAGAATTTAAGCCGCATATGTGCGGAATAGGTCCGTTTATACCGCATAAGGCTACCGAGTTTGCAGGTCAAGCGGCGGGGAGCGTTGATTTTACTTGTTACCTGCTTTCGATAATAAGGCTTATTCATCCTAAAATTTTACTTCCCGCAACCACGGCTCTCGGAACTCTTGAGGAGAACGGACGAGAAAAAGGAATACTTGCGGGGGCAAACGTGGTAATGCCAAATCTGTCACCGTATGAGAACAGAAAAAAATACGAGCTTTACGATAATAAGCTTTTTGGAAATGCCGAGTCAGCTCAGGCAATATCCGATTTAAAAGAGAGAATGCGTGATATTGGATATGAGATAGTAGTTGACAGAGGCGACGCGAAATAGATTATATAATTAAAGATAAATATATTGCATAAAGAAAGGAAAAGGTTATGGCAATTTATAATCCTAAATCATTAAAGGCAGAGGAATTTATTAACGACGGAGAGATACTTGACACTTTACAGTATGCCGAAGCCAACAAAAATAATAAAGCTCTTATTGAGGAAATCCTTGAGAAGGCAAGACCCAAGAAAACCGCAGAGGGCACTGTTTGCGCAGGACTTTCTCACAGAGAGGCGGCTTTGCTTTTGCTTTGCGACGATCCCGAGCTTACGCAAAGAATGTACGATCTTGCAGAGGAAATAAAGCTTGCATTTTACGGAAACAGAATAGTAATGTTTGCGCCGCTTTATCTTTCGAATTATTGCGTAAACGGCTGCGTTTACTGTCCTTATCATCTTAAAAATAAGCATATAGCAAGAAAAAAGCTTACTCAGGACGAGGTGAGAGCAGAGGTAATAGCACTTCAGGATATGGGACACAAGCGTCTTGCAATCGAGGCAGGCGAGGACCCCGTTAACAATCCTATTGAGTATATTCTTGAATGCATCAATACAATTTACAGTGTAAAGCATAAAAACGGCGCTATCCGCAGAGTAAACGTAAATATTGCGGCTACAACCGTTGAAAATTATCGCAAGCTTAAGGATGCGGGAATAGGAACGTATATTTTATTTCAGGAAACATATCATAAGGAAAGCTACTTAAAGCTCCATCCCACAGGACCTAAGCACGATTACGATTATCACACCGAGGCTATGGACAGAGCTATGGAGGGGGGAATTGATGACGTAGGTCTTGGCGTGCTTTTCGGCTTAGAGCTTTATAAGTATGAGTTCGTTGGACTTATGATGCACGCAGAGCATCTTGAAGCCGTTCACGGAGTAGGACCGCACACTATAAGCGTTCCGAGAATTAAGAGAGCCGACGATATCGACCCCAACGTATTCGATAATTCTATTCCCGACGATATATTTGCAAAGATAATAGCCTGTATAAGAATTGCCGTTCCTTATACGGGAATGATAATTTCTACACGCGAGTCGGAGGAGGTAAGAGGCAAGGCGCTTAATTACGGTATTTCGCAGATAAGCGGAGCATCCCGTACCTCGGTTGGAGGCTATACCGAGGAGGAGCGTCCTCACGATTCCGAGCAGTTTGACGTATCCGACCAGAGAACTCTTGACGAGGTTGTCGCTTGGCTTATGAAGCTTGGACATATACCGTCATTCTGCACCGCTTGCTACCGTGAGGGAAGAACGGGCGACCGCTTTATGAGTCTTTGCAAAAACGGACAAATACTTAATTGCTGTCACCCTAACGCTCTTATGACGCTTACCGAGTATCTTATCGATTATGCGAGCGAGGAAACGAAAAAAATCGGATTTGAGCTTATAGATAAGGAGCTTGAGAAGATACCTAATGAAAAGGTTAAGGGAATTGCAAGGGATAATATAGAGGCTATTAAATCCTCTAACAGACGTGATTTCAGATTTTGATTTTTTAGTTTTATTTTGGAGGTGTGTATGGGACTTAATGAAAGTGTGGCGGCAGACCGTGTTCATATAGGCTTTTTCGGGCTTCGTAATGCGGGCAAGTCGAGTCTTGTAAATGCTATAACAAATCAAGAGCTTTCGCTCGTTTCCGACGTTTTGGGAACGACTACCGACCCCGTAAGAAAGGCTATGGAGCTTTTACCGATAGGACCTGTTGTTATTATCGACACCCCCGGACTTGACGATGAGGGTGCTTTGGGCGAGGCGAGAGTGAAAAAAGCTCGACAAGTATTAAATACCGTTGATATAGCGGTTTTGGTAACCGATGCGACAAAGAGCCTTACTGCGCTTGAAAATGATATTATTGAGTTATTTAAGGCGAAAAAAATTCCTTATCTCATAGTTTATAATAAGCTTGACCTTTGCTTAGGCTTAGTAGCAAACGAAACAGATAAGGAGATTTGGGTTAGTGCCGAAAAGAGAAGCAACATAGAGCGCTTAAAGGAAAAAATAGGTCTTTTGCAAAGTAGCGGAGGCGAGGAGCGACGTATAGTTTCCGATTTGATAAAGTCGGGAGATACAGTCCTGCTCGTTGTGCCTATCGACAAAGCTGCGCCCAAGGGTAGACTTATATTGCCCCAGCAGCAAACGATACGCGATATTCTCGATTGCGGTGCTATGGCGCTTGTTTGCCGTGACAGTGAGCTTGAGGATATGCTTAAGACGCTCAAGGAAATGCCTGCGCTTGTGATTACAGACTCACAGGTGTTCGGCAAGGTTTCTAAAATAGTGCCGAGAGATGTTCCGCTTACCTCTTTTTCGATACTTTTTGCAAGATACAAGGGCAATCTTTGGGGTGCGGTGAGAGGTGCGGCGAGGGTTGATTCCTTATGTGACGGAGATAAAATTCTTATTTCCGAAGGATGCACGCATCACCGACAGTGCGGAGATATAGGTACTGTAAAGCTTCCAAGGTGGCTTAGTGAATATACCTCAAAAAGGCTTGAGCTTGAATTTACGTCGGGCAGAGATTTCCCTGAGGACCTTTCTAAATATTCCTTGATAATTCACTGTGGAGGCTGTATGCTTACCGAGCGTGAGATGCAGTATCGAGTCCGTCAAGCAGAGGATGCAGGCGTTCCTATGACGAATTACGGAATGGTTATCGCTCACACTCACGGAATTTTAAGCCGTAGCCTTGAGCCTTTTGGCGAGGAACGGAAAAACTCTTGATAGGAGGTATTCCTATGCAAAACAACGAATGTAAAATTACCCCAAATGATATGAATTGTGCTATGTATGCTTTCTACGATGTGGGCAATTATCGCGGTCTTGAAAATCTGACCTTTAAAGCCAAAGAGATAATCAGGGTCGAGCCTCAAAATTCGGAAGCGCATCTTTTGGTTGTGATATGCTGGTGCGCTATGCTTATGCGTAATATCGACTTGGGATATGTGATAAAATATTTGCCGAGCAGAGAGTCTTATTTATCGGTAAGAAGGTTCGGAAGTGAAAAGGAAAATGTATTTCTCGATAAGATTGAGGATTGCTTGAAAATCCGTTATGAATTACTGCGAGAAACTTATGACGAGTTTCGTAAAATCAAAAGGAACAGAGCAAGGCATAGCGAGTTTAGAAAAAAATTTGAGAATGAATGGATAAACCGAATAATCGCTAAATACGGTGTATTATTAGATTAAAAAAAGACTGAGCTTATTCGAATGTAAAGCAGTGAAAATGCCGTACGTTCGAGGGCTCGGTCTTTTTATAATTATATATTTATATGTGAGGCTGCTTTTTAAATATAGGGGCTTTTAATAATATGATTGACAAAATTCCGATAATCGCTCCTGTAATTGCTCCGCTTATTAAAAGAATGGGGAGATATAGCGCAATTTTAAATTCCTCTAAAATAACGATTGCAACCGCAATTTGTCCTATATTGTGTGCAATCGCTCCGCAGATGCTTATTCCCATCGGCGAGAATTTATTTGTTTTCTTTAGAATTATCATAACAAAAAAGCTCAAAAGTCCGCCTACGATACTATACCAGAAGGATGTAAAAGAGCCGAATAGCATAGAGCATAAGACAATTCTTACGGTATTTATGCTAAACGCAGAATATGCATTGAGCGCATATAGCATTACTACGGTAACGAGGTTTGCAATTCCTAATTTTATTCCGTATACCCCAATAGGCAAGGGAATAAGATGCTCTATATATCCAAAAACTATGGCGAGAGCGGTCATAACTCCGCATAGAGCAATTGAATGTGCGGTATTTCTTTTTATGGCTCTCACCTCCCGATGATGTAAATGTTATTCAAGCGCAATACTAACGTGATTGTGCTTGCAGAGTATAGGCTCAAGGCTTGAAAGCTCACCCGTGCTTACGCATATTTGTTTTGGGCAGGTTGCGCTTTTTATGTACGCCCTTGAATTTTCTATAACAAGTAAATTTTCTCCGTAATTGCTCTTTATCAGTAGCTCGGTGTCCTCGTTTAATGGAAGTCTTGCATATTCCTCACCGTCGACTCTTACGACAACCGTGCTTCCACCGTCTGAAAAAATCAGTGTGAGGACTAAGAGAAGAAGCGCTCCGATTAATAGAACAGAGCAAAGCAAAATAATATCGTTTCTTTTTATGCTTTTCATTTTTTGCCTCCAAACTCGGAGGTCGCTTTATATGTGCCGTCCTTAAATATCCAAAGAGCCTCGACGTTATCAATATTTTCGATAAGTGAAAGTCCTTCATCAAAGCTCATACAGAACAGAGCCGTTGAAAGGGCGTCTGCAAGAGCGGAGGAGTCCGCAGGCGCTTGAACGCTTACAGAGGTGAATATATCTGCGGGGTATCCTGCCGTGGGGTCTATAATATGTGAGTATTGCTTTTCTCCGTAGGTGAAGCTTCGCTGATATGAGCCGCTCGTGACAACGGTAGAATTATCCAAGGTAAAGATTTGATTATATCCCAAGGATTTGTCGTTAAAAGGATTTTCTATTTTTATTGACCACGGCTCGTTTTGCATTTTTTTACCGTAGGAAGCAATATTTCCGCCAAGATTTATGAGAAATCCGTCACATCCAAGCTCGATAAGTCTTTTGTATAAAATCGATGCAACGTATCCCTTTGCTATAGCGCCGAAATCAAGTGAAAGCTTAGAATCGGAAAAATATACTGTTTGAAGCTCCTCGGAAAGCAACAGTGAATTGATATCGGTGTGAGAAATGGCTTCGTTTATTTCATTCTGAGAGGGAATATAGGCGCTTTGAGGGTGCTTGCTTGAATATTCACGCGCATCGTGCCAGATTGAAGTTAATGCACCGATGGCGACGTTGAATTTGCCGTTTGTTATACTGTAAAGCTCCTTAGCAAGCACAAGGGCGTGGAATAGATCTTGCCCAACCTCTATCGGACCGCTTGCGGCACGCTCGTTGAGGGTATTTAAATTAACTAAACCCTCGTAGGAATTATAGATATCAAAAAGCTTATGATATTCTTCAATTACGGTGTCAAATTCTGATGTGTATAATTTAAATTCCGTTTTATCACAGTAGACAGTAAGAGAGCAATAGGTGTCAAAGCAATCAAAGCGCTCAGCAATATGCTTTGCTTTTGCGGAACAGGAGCAGAGCGAGGAGAGCGTAGAAAATAACAGTAAAAGCGCTACGGCAAATGATAATATTCTTTTATTCATTTTTCATTACGTCCTCCTTTTATATAGATAATTATAATAATTATATAGTATAAATCGAAAAAAGTCAATAAAAAAAGCCGCAAATGCGGCTTGGATAGAAATTTAATTTTCGAAAAAGGTTTCAACGAGCTTATTTGAGGTTGGGGGAGAATATACCCAATGAGAAAGGTGAGTAACGCGCTCGCAATCTATAAAGTAACGGTGCTTATTCTGCGGTGCTGTGCCTCGGTAGGTGTCGATAAGAACGAGCTTTATCTTCATTCTGTCGGGAAGAATACTCTTTATGTAGACTGCGGTGTGAGCACCGATTTTTGCAATTTCGGGGTCGCGAGTGTCGCTTCGTATTTCGGCAAGTCCCGCAAGATTAGGAGCAAGCTCAATAAAAACTCCGTAATCCTCAATGCTACGCACAATGCCAAGCACTGTTTGACCAACCTCAAATTCACGCGCGTTTTCCTCCCACGTTCCCAAAAGCTCCTTCATACTGACGTAAAGGCGACCGTTATTTTCATCGCGACTCTTAACTACTACATATATTTCCTCACCTACGCAAAGTCGGTCGCGAGGGTGAGAAATGCGTGAAACGGAAATTGAGTCTACGGTGAGAAGTGAGGAAAGACCGCAGCCTACGTCTACGAAAGCACCAAAGCTTTCAAGGTGTGTAACTCGCGCGCGCAAAATATCTCCGCCTCGTAGTGTGGATAGATACTCGTTATGACATTCCTCCTGCGCCTTACGTCGGGATAGGACAGCAACGATTATTCCGTTTTCACGGCGGAAGCCTATTACCTTAAAGGCGATAGGCTTTCCAACGCGCGTGATTATTGCAATATCCTTGCTATGCTCACCCTCGCGGCAAAACAGAGCCTCCTCCTTATCCATAATGCCAAGCACACCGTTTAGCTCTATATGAAGTCGAAAGGACGAATCGCAAAAGGAAACCGTGGATTCTAATATTTTGCCCTCTACAAATGCTCGCTCAAGACCCGAGATAGATGATATATATTCTTGATTTTCGGGCGTGTTCAATAGGCATCCCTCGGGCAGATAGATGTTTTTCATAAAAATTTGACCTCCGTATCTTTGATATTAAAGATATATGAGGGTCAAATGAAAATTAGACCACGGAATTTTAAAAATATTGCTAAAAATTTACATCTGCGATTTCATTTGCTTAAGCGCCGCCTTTTCAAGCCTTGAAACCTGAGCCTGTGATATGCCTATTTCGGCGGCTATTTCCATTTGAGTTTTATTCATATAATAGCGCATATATATTATTTTTCGCTCACGCTCAGAGAGATGACTTATTGCCTCTCGCAAAACTATATTTTCAAGCCATATTTCGTCGGAGCTTGAGGAATCGCTTAATTGGTCAAGAACGTATATCGAATCTCCCCCCTCGGTAAAGACAGGCTCGTATAGCGATATCGGTTCGACTATTGCCTCAAGTGCGTGAACGACCGACTCTTTTTTCTCGCCGAGCCGCTTCGCTATTTCCTCAACCGTAGGTTCTTCGTTTTTCTCCTTTGTCAGCTCCTCTCGCGCTTGCAGAGCCTTGTAAGCGAGGTCACGAACGGAACGGCTTATTCGTATAGAGTTGTTATCACGAAGATAACGGCGTATTTCTCCTATTATCATAGGAACGGCATAGGTTGAAAACTTAACGTCAAGCTCGACGTTAAAGTTATCCACTGCCTTGCAAAGACCTATGCAGCCTACCTGAAAGAGATCGTCAAGGCTTTCCTTTCTCCCCGTAAAGCGTTGAACGATGCTAAGCACAAGCCTCAAATTCCCGTAAATAAGCTCCTGACGAGCATCAAGGTCGCCGTTTTTGACCTTAAATAGCAGGACTCTTTTTTCTTCATCTGTCAATACCTTTAGCGTCGAGGTGTTAACACCGCAAATTTCCACCTTGTTGTAGTACATAAACACTCCTTTGCTTTTTACTGTAAAAAGAGTATTAGCCTTTTTTGTATATCTGTATTCAATAACGGAAAGTAAAAAAGAAGGTAAAAAACGGTAAAAATATGTAAACAAAATGTTAAAAAACTTAGAAAAGTATTTTAATTTTTATATGGATATAGTATAATATAAGATAAATAATAATGGCATTTTATTGCTTTTTTAAGGAGAAACAAAAAATATGACACTTGTGATTCTTGCGGCAGGTATGGGCTCAAGATACGGCGGACTCAAGCAGATCGACCCCATTACCGCAGAGGGAGAGTTCATAATAGACTTTTCGGTCTATGATGCGGCTCTTGCGGGCTTTGATAAGGTCGTTTTCGTTATAAAGCGCGAAAATCTTGAGCTTTTCCGTGAAACGATTGGAAAGAGATTTGAAAATAAAATTAAGGTTGAATATGCTTTTCAGGAGCTTAACGATATTCCGACGGGATTCAGCGTACCCGAGGGCAGAGTAAAGCCCTGGGGTACGGCGCATGCACTACTTGCGGCAAGAGATGTGGTTGATGATGCGTTTATGGTTATTAATTCCGATGATTTTTACGGAAGAAGCGCATACAGAATGCTTTTCGAGCATTTTAAGATGCTTGACAAATCACAAAAATATAAATACGCAATGGTTGGATATATTCTTGAAAATACTCTCACCGAAAACGGTACTGTTTCAAGAGGTATATGCGCGGTAGATTCTAACGGAATGCTTACCTCTGTTGAGGAACGCGGAGAAATTCGCAGGGAAGGCGATATGGCGGCTTATAAGAGCGAGGACGGTGTTGCGTATATGCCGCTTCGCAGCGTCGCTTCTATGAATTGCTGGGGCTTTACTCCCGATATTTTTGAAAAGCTTTCAAAGGGATTTTCGGAATTTCTTTCTCAAAAGCACGCAGATGAGCTTAAGTGTGAATATTATTTGCCGTTTGCCGTTTGCGATATGCTTCAAAGCGGTGAATGTGACGTAAGAGTATATTCCTCCGAGGATTCTTGGTACGGTGTTACTTATAAGGAAGACAAGCCCTTCGTGGTTGAGAGCATTGCGGCGCTTAAGTCAAGCGGTGCTTATCCTACAAAGCTTAACGGTTAAAATTTTAAAAAAAGAGGTAATAGAGATGGCTATTTTAATAACTGGCGGAGCAGGATATATCGGCTCGCATACGATGGTTGAATTTTTAGAGGCGGGCAGAGAGCTTGTTGTGGTTGATAATTTTCTTAACAGTAAGCCCGAGGCGCTTGAGAGAGTTCGCAAGATAACGGGTAAGGATTTTAAATTTTATCAGGTCGATTTGCTTGATTATGATGCACTCGATAAGGTTTTCGAGGAGAACGATATCGATAGCTGTATTCATTTTGCAGGACTTAAGGCGGTAGGCGAATCCTGCGCAAAGCCCTTGTATTACTATCATAATAATATCACGGGTACTCTTAACCTTTGCAATATAATGCAAAAGCACGGTGCAAAGAGAATAGTATTCAGCTCGTCGGCAACGGTTTACGGTAATCCCGCAAGCGTCCCGATAACCGAGGATTTTCCTCTTTCTACAACTAACCCTTATGGCGAAACTAAGCTTATGATAGAGAGAATTCTTAGCGACCTTTATAAGGCAGACAACGAGTGGAGCATTTCCATTCTTCGATACTTTAACCCTATTGGAGCGCATAAGAGCGGTCTTATTGGCGAGGACCCGCAGGGAATACCGAATAATCTTCTTCCTTACATTACGCAGGTTGCATCGGGCAGACGTGAGTGCCTTTCGGTATTCGGTAACGATTATAACACTCCCGACGGAACGGGCGTTCGTGATTATATTCACGTCGTTGACCTTGCAAAGGCGCATCTTAAGGCTATAGAAAGAGCGGAAACCGTTACGGGCGTTGAGCATTTTAACGTAGGAACGGGCGTTGGTTATTCGGTGCTTGATATCGTCAAGGCATACGAGAGCGCAACGGGAATAAAGATAAATTATAAGATAGCCCCCAGACGTCCCGGTGACATCGACGAGTGCTATGCAAATCCCACTAAGGCATATACCGTTCTCGGTTGGAGAGCAGAGAATAATATCGAGGATATGTGCCGCGATTCTTACAATTGGCAGCTTAAAAATCCCAACGGATACGATAGCTGATTAAGTGTTTATTAAATGTTGTTAAAGGAGCTTAAAAAATGAGCATTAAAAAGAAGCTTTTCGGCAAGCTTGCCGACGGTACAGAGGTGTACCGTTATACACTTAAAAATAAAAACGGAATGAAAATGAAGGTTATGACCTACGGCGGTACTGTTACAGAGCTTTGGGTTCCCGATAAAAACGGTAATTTTACCGATATCATCGGTGGATTTGATAATCTTCAAAACTATATCGACGCTCCCGGTAGCTGCCAGGGCGCGCTTATCGGTAGATGGGCAAACCGCATAGGTAAGGGACAGTTTGAAATTGACGGTAAGAAATATCAGCTTGGTGTTACACCAAGCACAGGCAACCACTGTCACGGCGGTCCTGTTGGCTTTAATAAGAGAATATGGACGGTTGAGGTTATAAATGAGGATGAGCCCGAGATAGCACTTCATCTTTTCTCTCCCGACGGAGATCAGGATTTCCCCGGAAACCTTACCGTAACCGTAACGTATAAGCTTACTAATGATAATTCTTGGTATATAAGATACGTTGCGACAACCGACGAGCCTACTATTATTAATTTGACACAACACGCATATTTCAATTTGAAGGGCTATGCGGGCGGAACGATACTCGATACCGAGCTTATGATTGATGCGGATACCTATCTTTCAACCGACTGTAATCTTTTGCCCACGGGTGAGATTAAGAGCGTAGAGGGTACTCCTTTTGATTTCAGAGCAGCAAAGGCTATCGGCAGAGATATCAATGAGAAGAATGACGATCTTTTGAAGGCTACTAACGTATTTAACGGATACGATCATTGCTTTAACTTCAGTAACGTAACCCGTGACTCGGTTAAGCGCGCAGAGGCTTATGATGCTAAGAGCGGCAGAGTTATGGAAATGTTTACAAATCAGCCTTGTGTTCAGCTTTATACGGGTAACTTCCTTAACGATGAGGCTCATCCCTTTAAGGGCGGATATAATCAGAGCGTTCAGACATTTTTCTGCCTTGAAACGCAGTGCATGCCCGACAGTATGAATCACGAGGGCTTCACAAACGGAATTCTCCGTCCGGGTGAGGTTTATGATTACGTAACCGAGTACAAGTTTTCGGTTAAATGATTTTAAAAAATAAAAAAGGGGCAAAATTGCTCCTTTTTTACTGTAAATTTTGCTCTAAACAGATTGACAAAAAATATGTGCTATGATATAATATACTATGTATTTGATATATATTTGATATATAATAGAGGAGTGTGAAAATATGGATAGAAAAACAGCTAAAATTATAGTAGGTGTCGCATCTATTGCGGCTTTGGTAATATCAATAGTTTTGCTTTGCGTGGTTTTGTTTTCGGGACTTGAGGCTCCGTCCTCGGTTATGCTCGGAATAGTTTCGGGCTTGTCCTTCGTATTGTTTATTGAAATAGGATATTTATTCCTTCTCAATATGGGAACAGCGGCAAACTATTTTCTTTACGATCCCGCTAGCAAGAGAAACGTTTCGGTGCAGAAGCTCAATTTCGGAGTTGTAAATGCAAGAACGGGACGCTATCTTTCAGGCTTTGCGGCATCCGAGGGTAAGATTTGGAATGATAGAGTTCTCGATAACGTTGATATCGCTCCCGAGTTTAAGCCTCTTGTTGCTTATAAGCTTTTATACAGTATTGCAGATAAGGACGTAGACGGTGGTTGGGCATGCCTTGAGAATGCATCAAGCAAGACCATAGTATTTATTTGCGAGGCTCTGAATGCTAATTCGGATTTTGAATTTTCAAACAACTTTGGCAAAATGATGGCAGATAAGCCCTTGAATATGCCTATGATAAGAGATTATCTTGTCAGAAATAAGAAGTATATGCAGAGCAGAATGTTAAAGTACGTAGTTGAAAACATAGATCTCTTTTAATTGATTTGAACTTAGTAACATACCGCATATAGCTTTTCGGGCGTGTGCGGTATATTTTTATAAATAATAAAAATCAGGGAGGATAGATATGTATCCTTATTCTATAATCTGGGAAATAGACCTTTATACGATATTTTTGTGCGTGGGAATTATAGCGGCGCTTGTAGCCTTTCGCTTGTTTTCCGACCGCAAAAAAATGTATTGGAGGCTTCAAAATTTCACGGTAATAACGGCGGTAATATCAATCATTGGCGGATATGGCTCGGCGGTGCTTTTTCAGGGCTTGTATAACTTTTTGGATGACCCTTCAAAGGGCTTTGTGCTTAACAATAGAACAGGCTCGACGTTTTACGGTGGACTTATCGGTGGAGTGGTGACGTTTTTACTTATTTATTTTTGTGTTGGCGCATTTTTGTTTAAAGATAAAATACACATAAAAAACTTTTTCAACGTAACGGATATTGCGGCGGCATCAATAACTGCGGCTCACGGCTTTGGTCGCTTGGGTTGCTTTTTTGCGGGTTGCTGCCATGGTGCGCCTACCGAGGCGTGGTATGGAGTTTACTTTGTATCATACAAGGTTAAAGCAGTACCTATTCAGCTTTTTGAGGCAATCTTTCTTTTTGCGTTGCTCGGATTTTTCTGCTATCGAATAGTTAAAGGAAAATCCTGCAATCTTCCGTTATATATGATGCTTTACGGAGCGTGGCGCTTTGTTATTGAATTTTTCCGAGGGGACGACAGAGGGGCGACGGTAGTAAGCTTTTTAACACCCTCACAGCTCATCGCAATTTTGATGATACTTGGCTCGATAGCGCTTTTATTAGGAGAGAGGCATATCGAAAATAAGTGGAAAAGGATTGCGGCTATAAACGAAAGCGAAAAAGAGGAATTATAAAATGGAAAATAAGAAAAAAAGCTTTGTTGTTAAAGCGCTTTTCGTTACCTTTTTGATAATTCTTTTAGCAATAGAGGTATTACACGCAATATTAAAATTTGATGATAACCTTTATTTGATGCTAAGCAGATTTGCAGGCGGTGGAGCTTGCCTCGCTTTTATGATTGAATTTTCCTTTACAAGGGTGCTTTGTCCGATTGGAAATAAGAAGCCGTTGCTTTGGCTTTTGACGTTGCCTGGGCTTGTTATAGCGGTTAATAATTTTCCGTTTATATCGTTTTTTTCGGGGAGCTGTAACGTAAATTTTGATATTGGCTCAATTCTATTTTTTGCATTAGTTTGCTTAGGTGTGGGATTTTTTGAGGAAATGGCTTTTCGCGGTTGCGCATTTATGCTTATTTTAAAGGGCAGAACACAGAGTAGGGGAGCGATATTTTTATCGATAGTAATATCCTCTGCGGTTTTTGGGTTGGTGCATTTTATTAACGTATTCTTTGGCGCATCTCCGATAGCGGTATTGCTTCAAATTGGGTATTCTGCGCTTATAGGAGCGCTTTGCAGTATGGTGTTACTCCTTACTCGCAATATTTGGCTTTGCGTGATTTTACACGCATCCTATAATTTTTGCGGAGGACTTATCGATAACTGCGGAGTCGGTGTTCAGTGGATACCCGCGCAAATGATTTTTACTGCCGTAGTTGCGATAGCCGTTGCCGTCTATTTTATTGTAGTATTTTTTAAAATGCCGACAAGACTGTCCGTAGAGCTTTTCGAGAACGACGTACCTCAGAGCGGTTTGGACGTGGCAAGCGGTGAAAATGATTAAATTATTTAAATAAATTGATAAAAATTTTAAAAAAGCTATTGACAGTTTCGCTTTATTGTGTTATCATAGTAAAGCGTTAAAGCGAACAGAGCTTTGTCGGGAGGGAATTTATGAAATTAACTGAAATTAAAGGCTATGAGCTTTTGGTCAAAGCTATTTTGTCTGTCGAAAACGAGGATGAGTGCGCGGCGCTTATCGAGGATTTGATGACTATTAAGGAAATAAATGATATGGCGCAGAGGATGCTTGTTGCAAAGCTTCTTTCCGAGCAGACGGTTTACAATAAAATCGTTGAGGAAACAGGGGCAAGCACTACCACTATAAGCCGTGTAAATCGCGCTTATACATACGGTACGGGCGGATATAAAAGAGCGTTGAGCGCAATCGTTGAGGAGGAAGATAAATAATGATACTTTCAGAAAAAGTCTTGAGAGCAGAGGAGCGCGCGGTTTATAAAATGCGTGAGCTTTACGGCTCGTACGGCTACCTTCAATATAAGGTAAGCAAATTTGAGGAATATGACCTCTACGCAAAAAATAAGAGCTTTCTTGTAAGCGATAAGCTTTTGACATTCACAGATACGAACGGCAAGCTTATGGCACTTAAGCCCGACGTTACTCTTTCGATAATCAAAAACGTAGTAGCGAACGAGAAGGCAAGCTATAAGGTTTACTATGATGAAAGAGTTTACCGTACCACCGCAAGCGGTGACGGTTTTGGCGAGATAATGCAGACCGGACTTGAGTCGATAGGCAATATTGACGCCTTTGCTCAAAGCGAGGTAGTAATGCTCGCAATGAAAAGCCTTGAGGGAATAAGCGAGGATTATTTGCTTGATATCTCGAATATGAGCTTTCTTGAGGGATTGCTTGAAAGTGCGGGAGTAGATGCTGACGTTATGCCCGATTTTCTTGCGCTTATAGGAAGTAAAAACGTTCCTGCAATTAAAATGCTTTGCTCAAAATGCGGTATCAGCGAAGAAAATACCGATAGAATTTGCAAGGCTTCATCAATGTATTTGCCGATAAAGTCGGCTCTTGATGAGATAAAGCCCTTACTCGACGGTGAAAAAATGCAGGTGGCTTACGATGAGCTTTACGAGCTTTATTTGATACTCTCGTCATACGGTCTTACCGATAAGCTTTACGTTGATTTTTCAATCGTTAACGATATGAATTATTATGACGGAATTATTTTTAAGGGATTTATAAACGGAATTTTCGATAGTGTGCTTTCGGGTGGAAGATACGATAGACTTATGGAAAAGCTCGGCAAAAAAATGGGTGCTATCGGATTTGCGGTTTATCTCGACCAGCTTGAGCGCTTTGGAGCAAGCGATGACGGATATGACGTTGACGTTTTGCTTTTATATAACGATGATACTCCCGTATCAAAGGTTATAAGCGCGGTAAACAGATTTAGAGCGGACGGAAAGTCTGTAAGAGCAACTAATACGCTTGATAAGAGCGTAAGCTATAAAAAGCTTTTCGGCTTTGGAAAGGACGGTATAGAAAGCCTTGAAGAAAATGATTAATATAGCGCTTCCAAAGGGAAGACTTGGAGAAAAAGCATACGCGATGTTTGAGGCGGCAGGATATGAGTGTCCGTCTATTCGTGAGGAAAGCAGAAAGCTTATATTTGAAAATCCCGAAAAGGGAGTTAGATATTTCTGGGTAAAGCCCTCCGACGTAGTTATCTACGTTGAAAGAGGTGCGGCAGATATCGGTATTGCGGGAAAGGATATTATTCTTGAATATTCCCCCGATATCTACGAGCTTTTAGATTTGGGAATGGGTAAATGCAGAATGGCGGTTGCAGGTAAGAAGGATTTTGTTGACCGCCGTGACAGAACTTTGCGTGTTGCAACTAAATTCCCGAATATAGCAAGAAGCTATTACAATAAGCAGAGCAGAGAGATAGATATTATTCACCTCAATGGCTCTATTGAGCTTGCTCCGATACTCGGACTTTCGGACGTTATCGTTGATATCGTTGAAACGGGAAAGACCTTGTACGAAAACGATCTTGAGCCTAAGGCCGATATCGTAGATATAAGCGCAAGACTTGTATCAAACAAGGTGAGCTATAAGTTTAAAAATAAGGAAATAGCGGAAATAAGCGCGCGTCTTGAGGAGATACTTTTGGCAAAGAATTCTTAATTTGCCGAGGAGGAAATTATGATTAAGATAATAAACTATAAGGATATAGACCCGTCGGAAATTCTCGACCGTAAGGAAAACGTGTTTAACGTAGCCGATGCGGTAAGCGAGATAATTAAGACGGTAAGAGCAGAGGGCGATGCCGCTTTGTTTGAGTATTCCAAAAAATTTGATAAGGTGGAGCTTTCTTCGCTTGAGGTTACAGAGGAGGAGATAGATAACGCTTTTTCCTTGGTAGAGCCCGAGTTTGTGGAGATACTTAAGGAGGCGAAGGAAAATATTTACGCATTCCATTCAAGACAGGTGCGTAATAGCTTCGTTATAAGTGAAAATGACGGTGTTCTTATCGGTCAAAAGGTTATACCGATAGAAAAGGTCGGCCTTTATGTACCCGGAGGCACGGCAGCTTATCCGTCATCGGTGCTTATGAATGCAATCCCTGCAAAGATAGCGGGATGCGCAGAGATAGTTATGGTTACTCCCCCTGCAAAGGACGGAAGTGTAAACCCTGCTATTTTGGCGGCCGCTAAGGTTGCGGGCGTAGACCGTATATTTAAGGTTGGCGGCGCTCAGGCGGTTGCGGCTCTTGCGTACGGAACAGAGAGCGTTCCCGCGGTTGATAAGATAGTAGGCCCCGGTAACGCATTTGTTGCGGAGGCTAAAAAGCAGGTATTCGGTAAGGTGGCTATCGATATGATAGCAGGACCGAGTGAAATACTTGTTATTGCAGATGCAAAGAGCGATCCCGTATGCGTTGCGGCAGACCTTCTCTCGCAAGCAGAGCATGATAAAAACGCAACGGCGGTGCTTGTAACCGATAGCGCAGCTCTTGCAGAGGCGGTTTCGGCAGAGCTTGAGGTGCAAATTCCTATGCTTGCAAGAGCGGAGATAGCAAGAGCTTCGATTGATAATAACGGTAAGATAATTATTACCGAAAGCATCGACGAGGCGATATTCGTTGCTAACGGACTTGCTCCCGAGCATTTGGAGCTTTGCCTTGACGAGCCGTTTAATTATCTTGATAAGATAAAGAATGCAGGCTCAATATTTATGGGAAGATATTGTCCCGAGGCGCTCGGAGATTATTTCGCAGGTCCTAATCACACGCTTCCCACAAGCGGAACGGCAAGATTTTCAAGCCCGTTGTCGGTTGATGATTTTGTAAAGAAGACGCAATTTTCATATTATACCAAGGATGCTCTTGAAAGAGTAGCTAAAAAGGTAGAATTCTTTGCAAATAAGGAAGGACTTGGTGCTCACGCAAAGAGTGCGGTTATAAGATTTGAAAATAGTGAAAAGGCGGCAAAATGAGTAGATTTTTAAGTTCAAAATACCTATCTCTCGAGGCGTACACTCCGGGTGAGCAGCCAAGAGATATGAAATATATAAAGCTTAATACCAACGAGTCGCCGTATCCTCCGTCGAAACGAGTGGTGGATGCTATTTCGAGCGACGAGGTAAAAAGGCTTAACCTTTATTCCGACCCAACGTGCAGAGCGCTTAAGAGTGCTATTGCAGACCTTTACGGTGTTGAATATGATAACGTTTTCGTTTCAAACGGCTCTGACGATATATTGAATTTTTCCTTTATGGCTTTCTGTGAGGGCGATAAGAGAGGCGTTAAATTTCCTGCAATTTCTTACGGCTTTTACAGTGTTTACGCAGAGCTTCACGGTGCGTCGTATAAGGCGATACCGCTAAAGGATGATTTTTCAATAGATATCGATGATTATATGGGAAATGATGCAAACGTCGTTATAGCAAACCCCAATGCGCCTACGGGAATAGCTCTCACTCGTGATGAGGTTGAGCGCATAGTTAAGGCAAACCCCGATTATTTGGTGCTTATCGATGAGGCTTACGTCGATTTCGGTGGAGAAAGCGTTATAGAGCTTACTAAGAAATACAGTAATTTGCTCGTTGTATGTACTTTCTCAAAGTCACGCTCTCTTGCGGGCGCAAGACTTGGATTTGCTATCGGAGATAAGGAAATAATTGCCGACCTTGAAAAGATAAAGTACAGTACAAATCCTTATAATATAAACCGTCTTTCGCTTATAGCGGGAGAAAACGCAATACTCGATAACGCTTATTATATGGATAATTGCAAAAAAATCATCGCAACGCGAGAGTACACTCAAAATAAGCTTAAGGAGCTTGGATTTGAGGTAACCGATTCAAAGGCAAATTTCATTTTCGCAAAGAGCGATAAGATAGGCGGTAAAGAGCTTTATTTGAGATTGCGCGAGCGCGGTATTCTCGTTCGTCATTTTGATAAAGAAATAATAAAGGATTATAACAGAATAACCGTTGGAACGCAGGAGGAAATGGAAACCCTGATTTCTGTTATAACCGAGATTTTGAAGGAGCTTTAATATGAGAAAAGGCGAGATAATCAGAAAAACTGCGGAAACCGATATCGAGCTTACCCTCGTGCTTGACGGAACGGGTAAGTCTAATATCAGTACGGGATGCGGTTTTTTAAACCATATGCTTACTCTTTTTGCTTCACACGGCAGATTTGATCTTTCGGTTTCCTGCAAGGGCGACGTAGAGGTCGATTATCACCATAGCGTTGAGGATATAGGAATTTGCTTGGGCAAAGCGTTTTTCGAGGCTATTGGTAATTGCAAGGGAATAAAGCGCTACGGAAATATGATGCTCCCTATGGATGAGAGCCTCGTTCTTTGCGCTCTCGACGTTTCGGGCAGAGATTATCTTAATTACGGATTAGATATTAAAGCAGAGAAAATCGGTGATTTTGATACCGAGCTTATCGAGGAATTTTTTCTTGCATTCGTTCGTAACGCAAATATTACGCTTCACATAAAGCAGCTCGACGGTAAAAATGCGCATCACATAGCAGAGGCGGCATTTAAGGCGTTTGCGCGTGCTTTACGTCAAGCGGTAGAAATAGACGAGAAGGCTCAAAATGAGATTCCGTCAACAAAGGGAGTTCTTTAATGATAGCAATTATAGATTATGGAGTCGGAAATCTTTTTTCGCTTAAATGCTCATTTCAAAGCATTGGAGCGGATATTTGTGTTACCTCCGACCCCGAGGTGATAGCAAGCGCGGACAGAATTATACTTCCGGGTGTTGGGGCATTTGAGGATGCGGCAAGAAAGCTTCGTGAAAGCGGACTTGATAAGGTTATAAAAAAAGAGTGCGCAAACGGAAAGCCGCTTTTAGGTATTTGCCTTGGAATGCAGCTTTTGTTTGAGCGTAGCTTCGAATACGGTGAGCATGAGGGCTTGGGACTTATCAAGGGAAGCATTCGCCCGATAAGCGACGTTATAGATGCCGATTTAAAAATTCCGCACATAGGTTGGAATGCGCTGCATTTTGGCGATAGCAAGGACGAGCTTTTCAAATATTTGAACGAGGGCGACTTCGTTTATTTCGTTCACTCATATTACGGCGCGGATTGCGAGGAGTCGGTTATTGCTACAACCGAGTATAGCGCAGAGCTTACCGCGGCGGTAAGAAATAAAAACGTATGCGGAGTTCAGTTCCACCCCGAAAAGAGTGAGAGGGTCGGACTCTCGATACTTAAAGCATTTTGTGAAATTTAAGCGGAGGATTTTTAAATATGAATATAATACCCGCTATTGATTTAATAGACGGAAAGGCCGTCAGACTTCAAAAGGGCGATTACAATAAGGTTACCGTTTACAGTGAATATCCCGAAAAGGTGGCAAGGTATTTTTACGATTGCGGAGCGAGATATCTGCACGTTGTTGACCTTGACGGTGCGAAAAGCGGTAAGGCGGATAATTTTGAGGTAATAAAGAAAATAGTAGACGCTTCGGGACTCTCGGTTGAGGTTGGCGGAGGAATTAGAAATATCGAAATGGTAAAGACCTACGTTGATGCAGGGGTTGACCGAATAATCCTTGGTACTGCGGCGCTTACAGACCCCGAGTTTTTAGCCGAGGCGGTGTCAAAATACGGTGATAAAATAACCGTAGGAGTTGATATAAAGGACGGAATGGTCGCTATCAAGGGTTGGACGGAGATTTCCTCGGTATCGTGTGAGGATTTTTGCCGTCAGCTTGAGGAATTGGGCGTTTCAAGCGTTATTTGTACGGATATTTCGAAGGACGGAATGATGTCGGGAACAAATCTTGAGCTTTACAAGAATTTAAACAGAGATTTTTCGATAAATTTTGTTGCTTCGGGCGGCGTATCTACGCTTGATGATATTAAAGCATTAAAGGAAATGGATTTGTTCGGCGCAATTTTGGGTAAAGCTCTTTATACGGGCGCAATCGACTTAAAGGACGCCATCAAAGTGGCAGGGGAAGAAAAATGATAACTAAAAGAATTATTCCGTGTCTTGACGTTAAGAACGGACGAGTTGTAAAGGGCGTTAATTTTTTGGGACTTGCAGACGTTTCCTCACCGGTAAGCCTTGCGCAGTTTTACAGTGATAACGGAGCAGATGAGCTTGTTTTTTACGATATAACGGCATCCGCAGAGGGACGTGCGCTTTTTACCGATATTTTAACCGAAGCCGCTTCAAAGGTTTTTATCCCGCTTACCGTAGGTGGAGGAATAAATACTCTCGATGATTTCGACAGAGTTTTGAAGTGTGGAGCAGATAAGGTAAGCGTAAATTCGGGTGCTATCCGTGACCCCTCGCTCGTTCTCAATGCGGCAAAGAAATACGGTGACCAGTGTGTTGTGCTTTCAGTCGACGTAAAGCGAGTTGATGGGGAATTTCGTGTATTTGCCAAGGGAGGCAGAGAGGATACCGGAATGGAGGCGATTTCCTGGATAAAGAAATGCGTGTCGAATGGCGCGGGTGAAATCGTTGTAAACAGTATAGATACCGATGGAGTTAAGCGCGGATTTGATATTGAAATGCTTTCTGCCGTTTGCGATGCGGTAAGTGTTCCCGTTATAGCATCGGGAGGCGCAGGATGCATTGAGGATTTTGTAACACTATTTAACACGTTACCCAAGGTTGATGCAGGTCTTGCGGCTTCGATATTCCATTTTGGAGAGGTCGATATAAAGGATTTGAAGCAGAAGCTTAAGGGCGCTAATATAAACGTAAGAATATAATTTTTGAAAAAATAAATGGAGAAATATAATACTATGGCAGAATTTACAAAAATCGACGAGCTTAAATTTGACGAAAAGGGTCTTATCCCTGCGGTTGTGGTTGATGCCGCAACAAAAAAGGTCCTCACGGTTGCTTATATGAACCGAGAGAGCCTTGAAATCAGTATGAAGGAGGGAACGACCTGCTTTTGGTCACGCTCACGTCAGGAGCTTTGGCGCAAGGGTGAAACCTCGGGAAATAAGCAGCACATTGTTAGCATCACCGCAGATTGCGATAAGGATGCGCTTACCGTTGCGGTTTATAAGGACGGCCCCGCTTGCCATCTTGGCACAGATTCTTGCTTTAACAATACTGTATTTGAGAGCGACGAGCGTGAGGAATTTTCACTCGAAGCGCTTATGAAGGTTATAGAGGGCAGAAAGATAGATAAAAAGGAAGGCTCTTATACTACTTATCTTTTTGAAAAGGGAATTGATAAAATTCTTAAAAAGGTTGGTGAGGAATGCACCGAGGTTATTATTGCGGGTAAGGCAGACGATAAAGCAGAAACTATTTATGAAATATCCGACCTTGTTTACCATGTAATGGTTCTTATGATTCAGATGGGAATTTCTCTTGACGATATTACGAAGGAGCTTGCTTCCCGTCACGTTATAGATAAAAAGGTAAAGCAGGAAAAGATGGTTTAATTTTCCGTGTAATCGAATAAATAAAAAAGCTTTCACTTTTTAGGGTGAGAGCTTTTTTTGTTTTGTTATTGACATTAAGCTTTCTTTGTGATACAATTGTATTAAAAGGATACTGTAAGGGGGATTTTATGAAAAAAGCAATATATTTTATACTTTTTCCGATATTATTCGGGTCATTAAGCGGTGTACTTACCGAAGGCGTTATTTGCTCTTTAGTTGTATTAACGTCGCCTTTTGTCGAGCTTCACGAAATCCGTTTTCTTGCTTTTTCTGGAGTGATATCTCTGTTAGCGATTTTAATTCTGGCGGCTACGGTGTTTTTCTACGTTAAATATCTTTTAAATACAAATGAAAAGGGTAAAATCAAGAAATCGATATTTATTCAATTCTTAATCGCAATTCCTTTTTTCGTGAGTTTTTGGCTTTTAGCTGAATTTGTGTTTAAATGCGTATATTCTCTTTAAATTATATTATGCGATAGGAAAATCAAAATACGTGTCGGGATACGGCTCGTTTATCAAGGTAAAATGCCACCATTCCTTTGGATGTATTTTAAATCCGTTGTCGGTCATAGCCTTACGCAATATTAAGCGATTATTTATCTGCTCCTCGGTAAGTCCTTCCGTGTTATCCGAATGAGAAATACTGCTAAAAAGGTCAAATCCGCATCCCATATCTATATCGCGCCCCGTCGTCATATCAACGAGCGTCAAATCAACGGCAGAGCCACGGCTATGGCTCGATTTTGCGGCAACGTATCCGATTTCAAATATTTCTGCTTTTTCCTTATTGGGATAAAAATATTGTTTCATTGAAACGGAATTTAAGTCCTTAGCCCATCTTTTAAAATGCTCAACCGCAGTTTTTGGGCGGTATGCGTCGTAAATTTTAATTCGATAGCCCTGCTTTATCAAATCGTTGCTCGCTTTGAGAAGCGCATTTGTGGCTTCATTGGTCAGATAGGCGATGGGAGCGTTATAAGAGTCAATTCTCTCGCCAACAAAGTTAAAGGTTGAAAAATATCTCATTTCCAAAATAGCATCGGGAATTACGTCGGTAACAAGCGCAAATCCCGATTTTTTTATTTCTTCACACTCCGAAGCGCTATGTGTATTTTGATTTATCATATTTAATTAATCTCCTGACTTTATATTTATATATATTTTAACTTATTATACGTTACAAAAGCGTTACAAGTCAATAGAAGTTGAGTCTTTTTTTAAAAATGATACAATTTTGTAAAAAACAAAAAATATTTCGCTTTTGTAACGCTTTTGTAACGCACTATGTGTTAAAATTATTTTACAAGAAAAGAGTGTGGCGAATTAAGGAGAGATTAGTTGTGATAAGAAAAGAAAAAATTGCCGCCGAAATTGAAAAGCTTAAGCCGAGATTTGATGAATTTAATAAAAAATATCATTGTAATATAAGTGCCGACGAGTTTATCGATAACGTAAATAAGGAAATGAGGGCGGAGAATTTTGACGCTTGGGACGATGCTTACAAGAGTGTGTTTTCGAGGGCGTATAAAAAAACGATGCTTCATATGATTATTAATTGAATAAAAAGCGGATGCTTTTGCCAAAAGGTATTTAGCATTCGCTTTTTTGGTATAATCTGTTTTTCATTTTTGTATTGCTTTTCGTAAATAAAACCTTGACAGTGAAAGAGTTGTAAAGTATAATATTAGTGTATGTAAATTAAAAAATAAAATAAATTGGAGGAAATATGTTAGGAGCAATTATTGGAGATATAGTAGGCTCGCCATATGAGTTTGGCTCGGGCAAAACAAAAAGCTTTCCGCTTTTACAGGTTGATTGCAGACCCACAGATGACTGTGTCCTCACAATTGCCGTCGGTTGCGCTTGTGCCGAGGCAAATTGCTATAATGAGTACGAATTTAAGAGCGTTCTCGAAAGAAGATTAAAGGAGATAGGCTTGCAATATCCCGATTCGGGGTATGGTAAAAGGTTTTATCAATGGATGATACTCGACGAGAGCGAGCCGTACGGTGGAAATACAAATGGCTCGGCTATGCGAGTTTCTCCCGTTGCGTGGGCGGTCGACACACTTGAGGACGTTGAGCGCTTGGCTAAATGGAGCGCAGAGATTACGCATAATCACCCCGAGGGAATAAGAGGAGCGCAGGCGGTTGCGGCGGCGATTTTTCTTGCGAGAACCGGCTCGAGTAAGGAGAAAATTAAATCATACATAGAGGATAGATATTATAATCTCGATTTTACGGTTGATGCGATAAGACCTACATACAGTCACGATATGACCTGCGAGGGCAGTGTTCCTCAGGCAATTGTTTGCTTTTTGGATTCTGTTGACTTTGAGGACGCCATAAGAAATGCCGTTTCTCTTGGCGGTGACGGAGATACTCAGGCGTGTATTGCGGGCGCTATTGCCGAGGCGTTTTACGGTATTCCCGACGAGCTTGCGGAGGAGATATTTGAATATATCGACGATGACCTTCAGGAGTATTATTGGGAATACGCAAGCGAATTGTATGATTGAGGATAACGTATGTCAAAGAAAAAAATAATTATAATATTATGTGCTTTTCTTCTTTTACTCGTTATATTGATTTCTTGGATAGCGTGGGGGAATAAGGCTATTGAGTTAAATCCCTATACGGTAGCAAGCGTTCGTCTGCCAAAAGTCTTTGACGGATTTAAAATAGCACAGATATCCGATTTACATAATACTCAAATAGGGAAGGATAATATAAGGCTTATTTCGCTTTTGAAGAAAGCCGAGCCCGATATTATCGTTATAACGGGTGATATGATAGATTCCCGACGGACCGATGTCGACGTGGCTGTAAATTTTGCAGCAGAGGCGGTAAAAATAGCGCCATGCTATTACGTTACGGGAAATCACGAATCTCGTCTTGATGCTTATAAAATTCTTAGAGAGAGTCTTATCTCTCTCGGTGTTACAGTCCTTGAGGATAAATCTATTGAGCTTTTGCGTGACGGAGAAAAAATAACGCTTATCGGAGTTAACGATTCAACCTTTACCTCAAAGCTTTTAGAGGGGGATGAGATTGAGAAGCTTATAGACGAAAAGCTTAAAATACTTACAAGTGAGGATGATGGCTTTACCGTTCTTCTTTCTCACCGTCCCGAGCTATTTGACGTCTACGTTAAAAATAACGTAGATATGGTCTTTAGCGGTCACGCGCACGGCGGACAGATTAGGCTTCCGTTTATTGGTGGAATTTATGCTCCAAATCAGGACTTTTTCCCCGAATATGACGGTGGATTGTATACTCGTGATAATACTAATATGGTAGTAAGCAGAGGAATAGGTAACAGTCGCTTTCCTTTTAGAGTGAATAACAGACCTGAGATAACCTTGACGGAGCTTAAGTCAAAATAAACGGGTCTATGAAATATAAAATTTATCGGAGGACGGTATGACTTATTTTACATCGGATCTTCATTTTGGACACGGCAACATAATTAAGCTTTGCAATAGACCGTTTGCCGACGTAGAGTCAATGGACACCGCATTAATTGAAAATTGGAATAAGAAGGTCAAGAAAAACGATACCGTTTATATTCTTGGCGATATAGTTTGGGATAAAAAGCTCGTTGGCTATTATATGGATAGGCTTGCGGGGACAAAGATACTTATTGCGGGCAATCACGATTCAACGTGGGTAAGGCGAGAGGAATGTAAGGCGTATTTTGAAAAAACGCTTCCTTATCTCGAAGCGCATTTAAACGGTCATCCTATCACTATGTGTCATTATCCTATGCTTGAATGGGCATCAAGCAGGGAGGAGCTTGGACGTAAGCTCGGATATCATATTCACGGTCATATTCACAATCGGATATCCGAGGAATATCGCCAATTATATTTAAGCTTTAACGCATTAAATGCAGGTGTTGACGTAAACGGATTTGAGCCGGTAACGTTCGAGGAATTGATTGCAAATAATATGCGTTTTAAGCTTGAGGCGTTGACCGACGAGAGGGATAGAGAGTATCTCAGGGAGCAATTTAGCAGACTTGGATAAATTAAAAAATATAAAATATAAATTTTAAGGAGTTTTAAAAAATGATAGATATTTCAATATGGTTATATAGCTTTTTGAAAAAGCTTGATGAAACCTTTGGCGAGCGCGTCTTTTTTGCAGGCTATCAGGGCAGCTTTGCGCGTGGAGAGGCTACCGAAAAAAGCGACATCGACGTTGTGGTTATCCTCGATAAGCTTACTGTAGAGGATATTAACACCTATTCGCATATGCTTGACGGGCTTAAATACAGAGAGCGTGTTTGCGGCTTTATTTCGGGCAAGGACGAGCTTATGGCTTGGGCTACCTCGGACCTATTTCAGTTTTATCACGATACCAAAAGCCTTATAGGAACGCTTGACTGTCTGTTGCCGTTGATTGACGAGGCGGCTCTTAAAAAAGCGATAAAGCTTGGCGCTTGTAATATTTATCACGGATGCCTTCATAATATGCTTCATAAGAAAAGCGCAGAGGAGCTTACGGCTCTTTATAAGATGGCGTCGTTTACCGTTCAGGCTATCGTCTTTTATAAAACGGGTAGATATATCCGTGAGATGAAATATCTTGCAGATATCGAGATGCCGCAGGAGCAGAGCATTATAGATACCTTTTTGTCCTTGAAGAATAATGAGGACGTTGATTTAGATAAGGCTTCGACAGAGCTGTTTGAATGGTCAAAGGCTTGGATAACCTTAGCATAATGACTTTTTTCTACCGTTACGTTAGGCTTTAATATGAACTTTTTCGTTATTTAATGTGAATTTTTTTACTGTTTAACGTAAAATTCGGTGTTATAGTAGACAAACGGCGATATTTGTGGTATAATATTATGAATGGCTTTGTTAAAAAACAGTAAGAAGGTGATTATATGAAATATTGCTTTATAATAAATCCGCGCGCGGGCAAAGGAAAATTTGTTGATGAGCTTGAAAAGAGTATTAACGATACTTGCTCTGAGGCAAAGGTGGAGTTTGAAATATTCAAAACCTACACATTAGAGGATGGACGTGAATATATTAATAAAACCGTTAAAGAATATGACGGAAGACTCGTATTTTTTGCTTGTGGCGGTGACGGTACTCTTTGCGGAACTATTATTTCGGTAATGGGACTTGACGAAGAAACCAAAAAGCGTGTCAGCGTTGGAATCGTTCCTAAGGGAACGGGTAACGATTTTGTAAGCAACTTTACTAATAAAGAGCTTTTCTGCGACATTAAGGCGCAAATAGACGGAAGCGATTATGACATAGACCTTCTTAAGTGTAATGACCTTTATTCGGTCAATATGATAAATATAGGCTTTGATTGTCACGTCGTTTGTAAAAAGGAAGAAATAGGAAAGAAAAAGATAGTTCCACGCAAGCTTGCATATATAGTTTCCTCGCTTGTAACTCTTATTAAGAAGCCGACGGTAAGCTTTGAAAGCTCTCTTGATGGCGGTGAGCGTCAAAAAAAGGACCTTTTGCTTACTACTATCGCAAACGGAGCATTCTGTGGCGGCGGATTTCATTCTAATCCTATTGCATCTCTGACAGACGGTAATCTTGATTGCATTGAGGCTCAGAATATGAGCAGAACGAGATTCTTGGCTTTGGTCGGAGATTATAAAAACGGAAAGCATTTACAAGAAAAGTTTGATGGAATAATCGATAATTTTAAATGCAAGACCGCAGATATTTATTTTGATGAGATAACTCCCGTCAGTGTAGACGGAGAAATAATAAGAGTACGTGAAATACATATAAGCGTAATATCGAAAGCACTTACGATTATATTGCCAAACGGAGTAAAGCCCCTTATTTTGGGAGGTGCTGTAAATGACGTTTCTTATAGTGTCTGATACACACGGAAGATACGAAAGGCTAAGGCAGCTTTGCGAGAAATATCCCAATGCTGATGCTCTTATTTTTCTTGGCGACGGACTTTCCGACCTTGACAGAGCGGGCGTTAATGAATTTGGATTTACGGTTTTTTCGGTAAGAGGAAATTGGGATTCGGGTATGGGTAGTATTACCGCCTTAAAATCTAAGGACGAGTTAACTCGCACCTTTGAGGGTGTAACATTTTATGCTATTCACGGTCATACGAAGGGCGTAAAGAGTGATATCCGTAATGCGATTTATGCGGCAGAGGAAAATAATGCCGACGTGCTTTTTTACGGCCATACGCACACACCACATTATACTGTTTTACACAAGGGCGAATATGATTTAAATAAGACCCTGCACGTTTTTAATCCCGGAAGTCTTGCAAATTATGAATATGGGACTTGTATTTTTGAAAACGGAGAGATTTTACTGTCTCACGAAATAATGTGATAAACTAAATATTATATAAAAAACGACCGTTGCTTTCGCAACGGTCGAAAAAGAATTTTGATACTATAAAAAGAATGTTATTAAATTAAATGTTATTAAATTGGGAAGAATGCTTTAAACCGTTTCAACTTCCTCTGCGGGTTGATTTGCAAGAGCCTCAAGCTCTGCTTCGTAAGCGGCAATAACCTCGCGCTCAAGCATATTGCGGAAGTCTGCATTTATGGGGTGAACGATGTCACGGTAGCTTCCGTCGGGATTTTGACGGCTTGGCATAACGATAAAGAATTTATCGCGTGCGTTTATAACCTTAACGTCGTGAACTGCGAGTTGACCGTCAAAGGTAACCGAAACAACGGCTTTCATAGGTCCGTCATCAAAAACTTTTCTGATTTTAATATCTGTAATCTGCATTTTTTGGCCTCCTTGTAATGCTGCAAATTGCTTGTTAGATGAGTACCAAATTGCAGGTTTACTATTCTTTGGTACACTTTACTATATTTATTATACATTATTTTTTTGACGGTTATACAATGGTTTTAAGTTTTTTTTGTGAACAAATGTACTTTTTGGGCAAAAATGCTTATTTTTTTAGTAGAAATGAATAAAAGTAGGTAACACTTTTGGAGGGTATATGTCTGTTTCTAACACACATTTCGGCGCAAATAAAATAAAAGAAATGTTAAAGGAATGCAAGAGCATATTTTTTTGCGGAATAGGCGGTATAAATATGTCGTCGCTTGCGCATATATCTCTTGTAAACGGAATGAAAGTCGGAGGCTCTGACAGAACTCCATCGTCGCTTACCGAAAGACTTGAGAGCGAGGGCGTGAAAATCTATTATTCACACTCTGCGGATAACGTGGAGGATTACGATGCATTTGTTTATACTGTTGCAATCGGAGAGGATAATCCCGAGTATGTGAGAGCAAGAGAGCGGAAAATTCCCGTTATCTCGCGTGCCGATTATATGGGATATTTGATGACGGGATATGAAAAAAGAATAGGCATTTCGGGTATGCACGGAAAAAGCACGGCAACCTCGATGTGCGCCAATATGCTTATAAACGCAAATACCGACCCTACGGTTTTGTCGGGAGCGGTTCTTGCGGCTATGGACGGCGCTTACCGTGTCGGAGGCAGAGAGCAGTTTTTGTTCGAGGCGTGCGAATATATGGATTCTTTCCTTGATTTTAATCCTAATATTGCAGTTATACTTAATATAGAGCTTGACCACGTTGATTATTTTAAGGACTTAGAGCATATAAAGCGCTCATATCGCTCCTTTGCGGAAATAGCCCTCGGAAATGGCGGATGCGTTGTTGCAAACGGTGACGATGAAAACGTGCTTTGTGCGCTTGACGGTGCTTCGAGTGTTATATATTTTGGAATTGAAAATAAAAATGCGGCGGTGAGAGCCGATAATATAGGCGAGAAAAATGGAAAATATTTCTTTGACCTTTTATATAACGGCGAAACCATATGTCACGTTCAATTGTCGGTAAGCGGTTATCATAACGTGTATAATGCGCTTGCAACGGCATCGGTGGCGCTTCTTTGCGGCCTTTCTCCCGATTTAATTTCAAGTGGTATATTAAGCTTTACGGGTGCGGCTCGAAGAATGGAGCTTAAGGGAACGGTCAAGGGCGCGCGTATTTATGACGATTACGGACACCATCCCACCGAGGTTAAAACCACGCTCGAGGGCGTAAGGAAAATGCTTGAGGGGGGACGTCTGTTTTGCGTTTTTCAGTCGCATACCTATTCGAGAACGAGAGCATTGTTTGATGATTTTGTCGACGCTTTATCGGTTGCCGACAGAGTTATAGTTGCCGATATTTATGCGGCGAGAGAAATTGATACGCTTGGGGTAACTCCCGAGCTTTTAGCAAAAAAAATAGCGGGAGGGTCCGCCTGTCACGGCTTTGAGGCGATTGCACGTTTGCTTCAATCCGAGCTTAAGCAGGGCGATATTGCCGTCGTAATGGGGGCGGGCGACATCTGGCACGTATTTGATTATTTGAATTTTGATTAATCGGAGATAAAAAAATGAGCTATGACGGTTATTTGGCGATAGCTGGTGTTTATGATAAGCTTAATAAGGAAATAGATTACTCTAAATGGGCGAGCTTTTTTGAGTCCTGCTTTGAAAGGTACGGAAAATACGAGAACGGAAAGCCTGCGCTTGTGCTTGACCTTGCTTGCGGAACGGGTAGAATGACGTGTGAAATGGCGAGTCGCGGTTATGATATGATAGGCGTTGACGGAAGTATAGATATGCTTTCGGAGGCGTATTCAAAGAATACCGAGGGGATACTGTATCTTTGTCAGGATATGCGCGAGCTTGAGCTTTATGGCACGGTAGGCGCTACGCTTTGTTGTCTTGATAGCCTTAATTATTTGGTTGATGACGGAGATCTTCAAAGGGTTCTTGCGCTTGTTCATAATTATTCCGACCCCGATGCGCTCTTTTTGTTCGACGTAAACAGTGAGTATAAATTTGAAAATATTTATGCTGATAACGCATATATTTTAGAGGATGAGAACGAGGACGGCGGAGCGATTTTCTGCGGTTGGCAAAATTCATATGATAAAGAAAGTAAAATATGCAGCTTTTATCTTTCGGTCTTTGAGGAGGGCGAGGACGGTGAATATTACCGCGCCGACGAGGAGCAAAAGGAAAGATGCTATACGGTTAGCGAGATAGAGAACACTCTGTCTATGTGCGGCTTCGAGCTTTTGGAGGTTTTTGCCGATACCGATTTTTCTAAGCCGACAGAGCAGAGCGAAAGACTTTATTTCGTTGCAAGAGTTAAAAAATAAATAAAGCAAACAAAATCATAAAACAGTAAAACAAAACGAGGAAAATAAAATGGCAGAGCAATATTCAACTATTCTGCGCGCAATGACGAGCGATGGTAGCGCCAGAATACACGTTATAAATTCAAAGGAAATAGTAAACGAGGCAATAAGGTGTCACAATACCTCGCCCACGGCAACGGCTACTCTTGGTAGATTACTTACGGTGTCCTCAATGATGGGCTGTATGCTTGGTGAAAAAAACGATACGATAACAGTAACGCTTGGCGGTGACGGTCCTGCGGGTAGAGTTATTGCGGTTGCCGATTATTACGGAAACGTAAAGGGATATATTCAAAATCCCGACGTAGAGCTTCCGCTTCGTTCTAACGGAAAGCTTAACGTGGGAGGAGCGGTTGGAAAGGGACTTCTTACTATAATTCGAGATATGGGCACTGCAGAGCCTTACAGTGGGTCTATTCCGCTCGTTAGTGGAGAAATTGCCGAGGATATAGCGGCGTATTATGCGGGAAGTGAGCAGATTCCTACGGTTTGCGCGCTCGGAGTTTTGGTTGATACCGATTGCACCTGCAAATCCGCGGGCGGAGTTTTAATTCAGCTTTTGCCGTTTGCAAATCCTGAAACGGTTGATTTGCTCGAGAAAAATACCGCTTCACTTGCAAATATATCAAAATTGTTCGATAGAGGCTTAGACAACCTTGAGATAGCGAAAATTGCGCTTGAGGGGATTCCGTTTGACGTTTTCGATGAGCTTGAGGTAGAATATAAGTGCGATTGCAGTAGAGAAAGAGTTGAAAGAGCGCTTGTAACCTTAGGAGAAAAGGACCTTAGAGAAATGCTTGACGAGCAGGAGGCAGAGGGAAAAGCGAGAGAGCTTGAGGTGAAATGCCGCTTCTGCACACGCAAGGAAATCTTTAAAGAGAGCGACATTGAAAAAATAATAAAAAAATCTAAAAAAAATTAAAAAACTTTTCAAAAAGGTATTGACATATCGAAAAAGATATGATATAATTACAAAGTCGTCAGCGAGAGCAGGCGACAAAATGGGAGCATAGCTCAGTTGGGAGAGCATCTGCCTTACAAGCAGAGGGTCATAGGTTCGAGCCCTATTGTTCCCACCATTTTTTTGGCCCGGTAGTTCAGTTGGTTAGAACGCTAGCCTGTCACGCTAGAGGTCAGGGGTTCGAGTCCCCTTCGGGTCGCCAATAAAATACAGCGAGAGCTGTATGCCTCTGTAGCTCAGTTGGTAGAGCAGAGGACTGAAAATCCTCGTGTCGTTGGTTCGATTCCGACCGGAGGCACCAATGCGGATTTAGCTCATTTGGTAGAGCGTCGCCTTGCCAAGGCGAAGGTGGCGG
>JAZRGA010000038.1:0-23147 GCA_045643945.1 Eubacteriales bacterium
ACATGGCTACGATCCGACTTGGATTTTCCTGCAATTTTGATTACCTCGTAGGAAACACCTGCAACAAAAGGCAAAAGCAAAAGTCTTGTGCCCATTCTAAGGAGCAGGGTTTCAAGTCCTGAAAAACCCTCACCGCTGAACTTAGGAAGAAGTGCAAATATAATAATGCTGACCACCATTACGATTAGAAGGAAGCTTGTTCCGCATCTTGGGTGGAAACGTGAGTGCTTCTTTACATTCTCCACAGTAAGCTCCTCGCCTGCTTCGTAGCAAGCGATGGTTTTATGCTCTGCACCGTGATATTCAAAGGTGGGGCGAATATCCTTCATAAGACAAACGAGCGACATATAAGCGATGAGGATTATAATTTTAATGAAGCCTGCAAAAACGGGTCGCCAGTTGGTCGGGTCGGGAGTATAGCCCGAAAGCCAGCCTGCAATAGTGTCGGGAAGGAAGATAAAAAGTCCAAGCGCAAGCGCAACACCCAAAAATCCCGCAACAACGGTTATTATAGTGGTAAGATTTGATGATTTCTTCTTTTCGGGCTCAGCTGCTTTTTCTTCGAAGTCCTCTGTTAAGGTAGCGTCTGCCGATTCTTCTGCGGTTGTAGCCTCTGAAGCCTCTGCGCCCTCTGCAGGAGGCTCTGCAACGGTTGAAACCTCGGGGTAGATTATTTCTTCAACGGGCTTTTCCTCTATTACCTCGGGAGCATCGTCGCTTGCCTGAACTGCTTCGGACTCGGGAATTGCCTTGCCCTCCTTAGCCGCCTTTTTAGCTGCTTTCTTAGCCGCTTTTTCCTTGGCAAGCTCCTCCTCAATTTCCTCAAGACCCGATATTTCCGCCGAGCGCATAAGCGCCTTGTAGCCGATTATCATTGAGGAAACGAAATTGTAAACACCGCGCGCAATCGGTACTTTGGTTATAAAAGGACGCTTGCCCGTTGAAATATCGGTTATTTCAAGAACTATTTCGCCCTTGGGGTTTCTAACCGCCATAGCCGATTTCTTAGGTCCGCGCATCATTATACCCTCCATTAAGGCTTGACCGCCTATCGAGGTCTTTTTTGCGCAAGCTATTTTTTCGGCTTGCTCATTGTTTTCTATAGCTTTATTTTTCTTTTTCATATTTAAATCTCCGTGTATCTGTATTGTCTTAGCGATTTATTTACTATCCTTTATTAATTTTAGTAAATTACCAAAGGATAGGTGCGCCGCCTTTATCGTAGTGCCAAAAATCTCCGCTTTCGGTGGGTTGTGTTTCCGAGTAAAAATATACCTTTGAGGAAAGAAGCTCGTTATTGTTTCCGCTTATCTCAATTGCATCGAATTGAGCCTCCGTACCCTTGAAAAAGACTACCGCAAGAGCAGAATCAAGAAACGCACTGTCCTCAATTGTTTTTAAGGTGCTTGGAAGAACTATCGTTTGCATCGAGGTACATGACGAAAAAGCGTTTTCTTCTATAACCGTTACACCCTCGGGAATGTCGAGCGTTACAAGTGCTGAGGCATCAAAGAAGCAGCGGTAGGGAATAGATGTAAGTCCCTCGCCAAGCTTTACCGTTTCAAGATGGTCGCAATCCTCAAACGAGGAAACACCGAGAGAGCTGATAGTGCCCAAAAACTTGATATGTACCTTTTTGATATTTTTAAAGGCTTCCTCGCCAACCGAGTGAACGGTAGAGGGGATAGTAAGATGCTCTGCGTGGTCCTCGTGTATGCTTTCAAATGCGTTGTCTGTAAAGCCTACAACGGTTTTACCGTTTATTTTTTCGGGAATAGTTAAGTTGTAAATGCTTTTTTGTGTAGCAAAGCCCGAAATAAGAAGCTCGTCGGGATTTTCGGTGGGTAATATTTTAAAAAGGTCTGCCGCCGATATCCAAAGTGCGCTGAGCGTGATATCCTCTGTTACCTCTTTTGAGGTGAAAAGCCAACGTCTGTTGTTGTTTTCCCAGTAAAGGAAGATGTAATTTTCACGGGTCGGAGGGGTAGGCTCGGAAATTTTTTGACCGTTGCGAACCTCTACGTCGGAAATATAAGTACCGCCGTTTGAATTAAATTTAACGGTGTGCAGATTTGACGGTAGCTCGGTTTCATCGCTTATATTCGCGTTGCAGGAGAATAAAGCTACCGAAGCCATAGCTATTGCGCAGATAAGACATATTGTTTTAATAAAAGTTTTTTTCATAAAAACCTCCCATCATACAGATAATATTATATAATAAAATTGTAGATTTGTCAATAAGATGGGATATTCTTAAAGCCGAGATAAAGAAAATTTACAATTTGTTGTTGAATTTAAAAATAGAAAAATAGAAATTAAATGGCGTAAGTTGTTTACTTTGGGTGATTAACAGTGGAAAAAGCAAATTCAAAGCCTTCTCCTTGAGGAGAAGGTGCCGAGCTTGCGAGGCGGATGAGGTGGAAAAATATTGAAATTTTGTCCTTCTCCATCCATAACGCCTTCGGCTACACCTCACCACCCTCCTCCGTCGGGAGCCTCTCCTCAAGGAGAAGCCTTTCAAGTGCTGTGCTAACATTAGTTGTTCGTCGGTCGAACGCACTATGTTATTTAAATTTTCCCCGATTGAAAGTTTTTGGCGCTACCTTTTTTCAAAAAGGTAGCAAAAATCTTTAACACCAACTAACTCACTTATCCAAATTTTATTTGACACATAAAGCAAAAAAGAACCCTCCGCAGAGAGTTCTTTTATGGTTGTATTCGAAAATATTTGTTATTAAATCAATTATTTTCCCTCAATCATATCGGTCATATTGAAAAGACCGACATCCTTTTTTGAAAGGTAGACAGTCGCTCTGATAGCGCCCGTTGCAAATATCTCACGCGAAGCCGCAGAGTGCGAAATGGTAACTATTTCATTTTCTCCCGCAAAAATAGCCTCATGCTCGCCAACGATAGTTCCGCCGCGTACCGAGTGGATGCCTATTTCCTTAGGCTCACGAGCCTTGCGTACCGAGTGACGGTCATAAACGTATTCGCTTTCTGCGCGCTCGCTTGCGATAGCATCTGCAATCATAATAGCCGTTCCGCTTGGAGCATCAAGCTTTTTATTATGGTGCTTCTCAACTATTTCAACGTCAAAGTCCATACCGAGAGTCTTTGCCGCCTGCTTTGCAAGAGTTATAAGAAGATTTATACCGAGTGAAAAATTACCCGAACGGAATATAGCAATTTCTCGAGATGCCTCCTCAATTAAGGCAAGCTCCTCGTCGGTGTGACCCGTTGTTGCTATAACGATAGGCGTTTTTGTCTTTTTTGCGTACTCTATAAGAGAATAAATTGCCGAGTGGTGTGAAAAGTCTATTATAGCGTCGGCTTTATCGGGAAAGTCGGATATTTTTTCATATATAGGAAAATCGCAAGCCGCAGAAAGAGCCGAGGCGTTTATATCAACTCCCGCAACGATTGCGCAATCGCCCTTTACTGCCGCGGCTATTGCTTTTCCCATTCTTCCGCCACATCCGCAAAGAATAATATTCGTCATATTAAATGCCTTTCTTTTATACGTATTTACTTAAGTAAAATTAAAGCAATCCGTGCTTTTTAAGAGCAGCTACAAGTCTTGCCTTGGTTGCATTTTCCATTTCGCAAAGAGGCAAACGCATTTCTATATCGCAAAGTCCCATCTCTGCCATAGCGGTCTTTACGGGAACGGGATTTACCTCGCAGAAAAGCGAGTTGATAAGCTCAAGATATTTAAGCTGGAGAGCCGCCGCATCCTTATAGCTTCCGTCAAGGCAAAGCTTTGCCATATTGTGAGTTTCTGTGGGTAAAAGGTTAGAGAGAACAGAGATAACGCCTTGACCGCCAAGTGACATAATAGGCACTATCTGGTCGTCGTTGCCCGAGTAAACGTCAAGACTGTCACCGCACTCTGCAATAAGCTCTGCAACCGCGCTGATGTTGCCCGAAGCCTCCTTTACCGCAACTATTCTTTCGTGCTTTGCAAGCTCCTTATAAACGGGGAGAGAAATGTTGCAGCCGGTACGAGAGGGTACGTTATAGAGAATTATAGGCTTATCGGTTGCATCTGCAGTATCGAGAAAGCTTTTTATAAGTCCCTTAGGCGTTGCTTTGTTATAATAGGGAGTAACGAGAAGAAGTGCGTCTGCTCCAATTTCACACGCATATTTAGAAAGCTCAATTCCGTATGCGGTATCGTTAGAGCCTGTTCCTGCGATAACCGGAACTCTGCCTGCTACCGTGTCGACAACGAACTTCATACAGTCCATATGCTCCTCGTGCGTAAGGGTTGCCGCCTCGCCCGTAGTTCCCGCTACGACGATAGCGTCGATGCTTCCCGCAATCTGCTGCTCGATTATATTTTTAAAGCTTGCATAGTCTATAGTGCCGTTTTTAAAGGGAGTAATAATTGCGGTAGCCGCGCCCGTGAATATTGATTTTTTAAATTTGCTCATAAATAAATAATTCCTTTCTATATAGCTCGATAATTCGAAAAAATTAAAAATATTTTGAAAGAATTCATATAAAAACAAAAAAACCGGTTGAAAACCAGCTGAATTTGTACTATAATATAAGGGAGCGTGTTTTCCCTTGCTACAGTCAACAAAAACAGATAGCTCTCCATCAGAAAAGATGACAGTCCGACGATTATGCATCGCACAGACCAGACAGAGCGCCGCCGTAGCGCACTATCTTCGGCGTTCTACCCTTGGTACTATCCTCGGCGGTCACGGCGACCATCGGATAAAAGCATCAGTTGTAAAACGCGCCTCTATCATTATTATATGTATCCTACATATTATAATAGCATAGATTTGATTTTATGTCAATAGTTTTAAATATTTTAAAAAGGATTTTTTTATGGTAATTGTTAATGAAAAGAAGCCAACCGAGCTTTTAGCATCAGATTTTTATTATGATCTTCCCGAGCGTCTTATTGCTCAACACCCAATGGAAAAGAGAGATCACTCTCGCCTTATGGTTATAGACAAAAGCAGCGGCGAGGTAACGGACAAGCACTTTTATGATATAATCGATTATTTGAACGAGGGCGACGTGCTTGTTATCAACGATTCAAAGGTTATTCCCGCGCGACTTTACGGACATCTTGAGGGGCGTGAGGAGGCACTCTTGGAGCTTTTATTGCTTCGTCAACACAATCTTGACGAATGGGAGTGCCTTGTTAAGCCCGGAAAGAGGGCAAAAATAGGAAATAAAGCGGTATTCGGCGGCGGTATGCTTTTTGGCGAGGTTATAGATATCGTCGAGGAGGGCAACCGTATAATTAAATTTGATTATGACCGTGAGCGTTATTCGAGTATATACGAGGTCTTGCAGGAGGTCGGTATGATGCCGTTACCACCCTACATAACCGAGCGACTCGAGGATAAATCACGCTATCAGACGGTTTACGCACGTGAGGAGGGCTCTGCTGCTGCTCCCACTGCGGGACTTCATTTTACTCCCGAGCTTTTGCAAAAAATAAAGGATAAGGGCGTAAAGATAGCTCCCGTTATGCTTCACGTCGGGCTTGGAACATTCCGTCCCGTAAAGGTCGAGCGCATAGACGAGCATATTATGCATACCGAGTATTTTTCGGTATCAAAGGAGAGCGCAGATATAATTAATACCGCAAAGGCAAACGGCGGTAGGATTATTTGCGTTGGAACTACCTCTTGCAGAACGATAGAGAGCGTAGCCGAGGAAAACGGACATATTCCCGCAATATCGGGAGATACCGGAATATTTATTTATCCCGGATATAAATTTAAGGCGGTCGATGCGCTTATTACTAATTTTCATTTACCCGAAAGCACGTTGCTTATGCTTGTTTCGGCATTCTATGACAAGGAAAAAATGATGGCGATATATAACGGTGCGGTCGCTAAGGAGTATAGATTTTTCAGCTTTGGTGATGCGATGATTATTATGTAAAATTAGCAATATTGCGATCCTTTGAGTTTTTTTGGACTTAACTTCCTTGTGAAAGGTTTTTATAAAAAGATTTTAGAGTCGTTTAAAAGAGGAGATAAAATGAGTATTCAAAATTTAATAGAAAATAATCCAGAAGTTGAGTTTTATGAATTAAAGGTGGAACCTAATGATCAAGCCCCTTGTTTGGCAAGAATGGAAGATATGTTTTGTTTGTCTAAAAAAATTGGATACATAGAGACCAAATTTACTTCTGAAGACGCTACTAATCTTTGCTATGAAGTGGTGATAGATTTTTATAAGAATAATCTTGATTTTGATGTTAAAAGAGGCTTTGATTTGTTTCTATCAGAAGGACCGATAGAAAATATAAAAACATTATGTAAATGCCAAGCATATACGAGTTTGAAATTATTCGGATTGGATTTGCCAGTGAGATATTATGAAGATAAATCGGTGCTTGATCAAATTGATGTGGAAAAGGTCTTTCAAGTTTTAGATGAATTGTATGATGAGTTTCTTAAAAATAAAAAAATTGAATTTGAAAAAGCAAGGCAAGAAAAAGACGAGAAAATTCATAAATTAATTTTTGCATATAGAGATAAGTATAATAGCTCAGAAACAAAGAAAGAAAAAGAAGCTGTTATTAGAGAAGTTCAAATGAATTTGAAAAAAGAGTTTGATATGGACGGGAGATCAGACTATAGAGCAAGTAAAGCGTATATTATATCGGAGTATATGGATGGTTTATAAGAAAAAGTCTTGACAATATCACGATACCGTGATATAATATTCTTGAGGACAAAATCAAAAGGAGAATAACAATGCCTGTATTATCGAGATTTTACGGAATTATCATAAGAATGTATTTTTTGCAGAGTGAGCATAATCCTCCGCATATTCACGCAATTTATAATGAAGATGTTGCCGCAATAGATTTTATGACGGGCGAGGTTCTCGAAGGGCATCTCCCGAGTAAAGCAATGAATATGGTGCAGGAATGGATTTCTATGCATAAGGATACCTTGATGGAAATATGGAAAACGCAGGAGTTTAAGAAGATTCCACCGCTTGAATAAGGAGGTAGCACAATGTTTCACAAGATTAAAAATGTTTCTGCTTTCCCCGAATACAAATTGAGTATTCAGTTTTCAGAGGGCGTAACCAAAATTTATGATGTAAAGCCTTTATTTGAAAAAATCCCCTTGTTTGCTAAATTAAAGGACGATCAGGCAGAGTTTGCTTGCGTTTCTGTGGATGTCGGTGGCTACGGTATCGTTTGGAACGATGATCTGGATCTTTCCTGTGATGAGCTTTGGGAAAACGGTGTGCAAGTGGATACGCCCTTTGACGGACTGATGGCATTAAGCGATGCCACCGAGCTTTGGGGACTTAACGAAAGCACGCTTCGTAAGGCAATCACTTACGGAAAGCTTGTTAACGGCGTTGACGTGTGCAAATTCGGTAAGCAATGGGTAGTTTCCGTTGATGCAATGAAGAGGGAATACGGAAACGGCCACGAAAGAGTATAATTACCAATTGATTTGTGTAACAATGCTAAATTGGCAAAATTTTATATAACATCACAATCGTGGATGCGATATTTATATGTTAAAAATGCAACTATTTATATGGGGTTATATGGGGGCTTTGATTTGAAAAAGAAAAGAATAATTGCCGTCGTTGGGCCTACTGCGAGTGGAAAAAGTGCGCTTGCGCTCGAGCTTGCAAGGCGATATGACGGAGAGATAGTTTCCTGCGATTCGATGCAGATATACAAAAAAATGAATATAGGAACGGCAAAGCCTACAGAAGCCGAGCTTTTGTCGGTTCGTCACCATATGATAGACGTTGCGGAGCCGACAGATAATTTTTCTTGCGAGGATTACGTTAGACTTGCTTCTGCGGCGATAGACGGTATTTGTGAAAGGGGCAAGCTTCCGATTATTTGCGGTGGAACGGGACTTTATCTTGACGCTCTTTTGCGTGGAGGCGTTTCTGCACCGTCAATTGATACATCTGAGATAAGAGCAGAGCTTTGCGCGCGTGCCGAGCGAGAGGGAATAGAAAAAATATATTCCGAGCTGCAAGCAGTAGACCCCGAGAGTGCGTTGGCAATTCACCCGAACAATGAAAAGAGAGTTATCCGCGCGCTTGAAATATATCTCGCCACGGGGCGAACAAAGTCCGAGTTTGACAGAGAGTCGATGGGATTTGAGTCACCGTATGAGTCTACGGTAGCCTATTTGACCTTTGCTAACAGAGATATACTTTATAACAGAATAGACCGACGTGTAGATATGATGGTTGATGACGGACTTGTTGAGGAGGCTTGCTATCTTATGAGCGAGGGAGTTTTTGAAAAAAACAGAACTGCCGCTCAGGCTATCGGATATAAGGAGCTTTTCGGATATTTAGAGGGCAGAGAAACGCTTGATGAAGCGCTTGAGATTTTAAAGCGCTCGACGAGAAGATACGCAAAGCGCCAGATAACTTGGTTTTCTGCTAAGGATTATGCGATACCGCTTGAGGTTGGTGACGAAAAAAGCGTAAAAAGCCTTGAAGATATCGTAAAAAATGCAAAAAAGCTCTTTTCACTTTGAGCTTTTTGTGGTATAATAATATAATGACGTAATAATTTTAATAATTTAAAGGAAAGGGGACGGATATATGCTTGTAAAAAAAAGCAGGGCATTTTTGCCGAGAGCTGCAATGTTTATCTTTGTGGCGATAGTTTTCGTTTATACATCTTATCATCTCGTCAATCTTTTTCTTTCCGAGGATATCGAAACGATAATATCGGGCGTTACCACCGAGAGCGATTCGGTGAGCGGAACGGGATATATTTTCCGTGATGAAATACTTTTAACCTCAGGAACTGCGGGAGCGGTTGATTATTTTGTTGCCGACGGTGAAAAAATATCGGTAGGGCAGCAGATAGCAAACGTGTACGGCGTAAGCTCGGCAAGTGACGGAATACTTGCAAAGAGAATGCTTTTCCTTACCGATAAGCAGATATCGCTTCTTGAAAAGAGTGTTATAAGCGGAGCGGAGGCTACCGACCTTGCATCATTACGAAAGGATGCGGGCGATACTTACTATAAGCTTTTAAATCTTATTTCGGAGCGTGATACGAGTGAGCTTGCCGTTCAAACCGAAAAAATGATGGTAACGATGAATAAAATGAGCGTTTTGAGCGAGGGCTCGTCAACGGTTACTGCTTCGCTTGACGCCTTAAAAAATCAACGCGCCTCTTATTTGGTTGGCGAGCATATGCCGCAGACCTCTCCGATGAGCGGATATTTTTATTACACGCCCGACGGATTTGAGTCGAGATTTAAGGTTTCCGCTCTTGAAAAAATGACGGCAAACGAATTTTATTCGTTGGTGCATTATTACGAAAATACAGAGCCTAAGCTTGATAGCGCAATATACGGTAAGCTTGCCGAAACAACGCATTGGAATTTCGTTATGCCACTTTCTCAAAAGAGAGCGGCTTTGCTTGAGGACGGAAAGGATTATAAGCTTACCTTTAAGGAAAATAATAATACGACGCTTACTATGACGCTTCAAAGCAGAATAGAGGCGACCTCGCGAGAGGAATCGATACTCATATTCCGTTGTAATCGCTTACCCGATAATTTTTCGCTTGCGCGTTGTCAGAATGCAGAGATAGAGCTTTCCTCTGTGGACGGAATATACGTTCCGCTTTCAGCTATGGAAAAGGTTGACGGTGTTCGCGGTGTTTACGTTCTTCGCGGAAGCGTTGTTCATTTCCGAAAGGTAGATATTATTTATAACGGAGCAGATTACTGTCTTGTTGCCGAAAGCGGCGAGGAGGAGGGCAATTACGAATATCTCGGCACTAACGAGCTTATTATAACAAACGGTAAAAATCTTTTCGACGGAAGGATATTGGGATGAGCTTTGAGTATATAGATAAAAACGTAGCCGAGGTAAGAGAAAAAATAGACAACGCAAAAAAAGCGGCAGGCAGAGAGGACGAGGTTATGCTTCTTGCCGCCGTTAAATACGCAGAGCCTTGCGAAATAGAATATCTTTACCGTAATGCGGGAGTTACGCACGTCGGAGAAAATCGAGTTCAACAGCTTCTATCTCATAGAGAGGCTATTGATTGCGAGGGCTTGGATTTTCATTTTATCGGCACGCTTCAAACGAATAAGGTTAAATATATTATCGATAAGGTGAGTATGATTCACTCACTCGATTCGGTAAAGCTTGCACGAGAAATAGACAAGCAGGCTAAAAAGCACGGTATAGTTATGGACGTCCTTGTTGAAATAAACAGTGGAGCGGAGGAAAGCAAGAGCGGAGTCCTGCCCGAGGAGCTTGAGGTATTTTGCAATGAGATATCCGCATTTGAGAATATAAATTGCCGCGGTTTTATGACAATGGCGCCAAAATGCGAAAAAAAAGAGGAATATTTAAAATATTTTCAACAAACTTATCGCCAAGTCCTTGACATTTGGTCAAAAAAAATGCATAATATAGGTAAGCCCATAATTTCAATGGGAATGAGCGATAGCTTTGAAGAAGCAATACTTTGCGGCTCTGATATCGTTAGAGTCGGAAGACGGCTTTTTGTTAAATAAAATAATAAAAAATAAATAATTATAAAATATACGGAGGAAGAAAAATGGCACTTTTCGGAAGAAACGACAGATACGGCTTTAACAAGTCGAACAACGGATTCGGTGATTACGCTGATGATGGCGGATTTGAGAATGAGATTGAGGAGGATGAGGTTGAGGTAGAAGCTCCCGCAGCTCCTTCATTTACACCCGCACCCCTTTCGCTTAAAATCGTAGCTCCTAAGGCTTACGAGGATGCAAAGGAGATTACCGATTTCCTTATGAACGGTAATACCATACTTCTCAATATGGATAACGTAGACCGTGAGCTTATGGTACGCATTATCGACTATCTTAAGGGCGCAGTTCAGGTTGTTGGCGGAATGATAACCAAGGCAGGAAAGGCAACTATAGTTGTTGCTCCCAAGAACGTTGATATCAGCAGCATCGAGGCTATGGTTGGCTCTGACGATTAATCGTTAATTACATAGTATTTAGGCACGTTCAAAAAAAAACGGAACGTGCCTAAATATAAAAATAAGATTTTATTGAGTATAGATTAAAAGATTAAAAGCAAATTTAAGGAAAAGGAGGGGTTGGTTTGCAGTTTGACGTAGTGATTGCGGTTATAGTGGAAACGGTTCGTGTTTTGCTTTTGGTAATCCAATTTGCGATGATGGCGCGCGCTATCCTCTCATGGTTTCCAATCGAGCCAAATAAATTAACACAGCTTTTAGATGCGATAACCGAGCCTTTGATATATCCGATACGGAAGCTTTTTGAAAAAATGAATTGGTTTCAGGATATTCCGCTTGATATGTCCTTTATGGCGACGTATTTGATACTTGTAATTCTTATTATGTTTTTACCTTGATTTTAGGTTGTTTTGAGTTATTTTGAGTTATGGATATAAAAAGCTTTGAAGGCCTTTTTGCAAGGCTTGATGATCTTAAGGAGTGCGCTGTCCGAGGAAGCTTAGGGGTCAGCGCATTTTTTTCACCAAGAGAGGTGCTTTACGCAGTCGAATATCTAAGACGAAGCAGAACGGCGTTTATTTCCTTTGGCGGTTATTCGAATGCAGAGCGCAGAAAAATATATATTTTGCCCGATTATATCGAGATAGACGAGGGCGCAGACGGTATAGGAGTTATTTGTGATTACGGATTTTCCAACGGTATATCCTGCATATCGGTTAAGGGGAGCGGCTTTGAGCAGCTTTCGCACCGCGCGGTAATGGGCTCTATTCTCGGTCTTGGAGTTGAACGCGATGCAATTGGAGATATAGTTATGATTGACGGTCATAATGCGCTATTTTTTTGCGATAGCAGGCTTTCCGATTTCTTTTGTGAAAGCCTTGAGCGTGTCGGTAGGGATAAGGTAAAGGCTCGGGCGATTGAGCTTGACGAAGGTATTTTACCTGAGAGAAGGGTACAAAAAATAAACGATACCGTGGCATCGGCAAGGATCGATTGCGTAGTTGCGGCGCTTTGCTCATTTTCGCGCGAGAGGGCAAAGGAAGCGATTGTGTCATCGCTCGTAGAGCTTAATTATGAATGTGAGGAGCGGGTTGACAGAGAAATATCCACACCTGCCGTAGTGTCGGTCAGAGGCGTCGGAAAATTTAACGTAATATCGCTTTCGGATAAAACGAAAAAGGGAAGATACCGTCTTTTGGCGGAAAAGCTTTTGTAAATATAATTATTGTAAAATATTAAGGAGCGTTTTATGCTTATTTGGTTATTGATAATAGCGGGCGTTGTGATTTTAGACCAAGCCTCAAAGCTTTTGGTTATGTACGGTCTTGGACTTGACGAGGTCGGGGAGAGCATACCGCTGATAGAGAATGTTTTTCATTTTACTCACGTTAGAAATACGGGAGCGGCATTTGGAATACTTGGCGCAGAAAATGAAAGATGGATTTTCATAGTGGTTTCTATGGTTGGCATTATTGCTATGCTTGTGTATCTTTTGAAATTCCGTCCAAAGTCAAAATGGGCTTGTACGGCAATTTCCTTAGTTATCGGTGGCGGTATCGGTAATATGATAGACCGTTGCTTCAGAGTTGGAATGGTACGTGGCGAGGAGCGACATTACGTTTTTGACTTTCTCGACTTCTGCGCTTTTCCAAATATATGGAGATGGACCTTTAACGTAGCGGATGCTTTCGTTTGCGTTGGCGCGGGAATACTTATGGTATGGTGCATTTGCGCATTTGTTCAGGAAACAAAGCAAGAAAAGCAGAAAAAGCTTGCCGCAGAGAACGGAGATAAAGGAGATAAAATAGAGGAAAGCGCTTGCGAGTCCTCCGAAAATATTGAAAATATCGAAAATATCGAAAATATCGAAAATGCCGACATCACAGAGAATGCGGAAAATACAGAAAACAGTGAAAATTAATTTAAATGGGGAGTGCTTATGAGCGGTGCGGTTAATTGTGAAAATGAATATCAGCTTGACGCATCGGATTCTTGCGAGATGCTTAGCCTGACGGTCGAGATTGATGACGTTGGAAAGCGTGCGGATGCCTTTATTGCCGAAAAAACCGACCTTACACGCTCGGCGGCATCAAGACTTATCGAAAGCGGCGACGTTGCGTTAGTAGGCGCAAAAAAGGCTCTTGCAAAGAATTATAAGCTTAGATGTGGCGACGTGATTACCGTAAAAATGCCCGAGCCCGAGCCTTGTGAGGCACTGCCCGAGAATATACCGATAGATATTATTTATGAGGATAGCGATATAATAGTTATCAATAAGCCCGAGGGAATGGTGGTTCATCCCGCTGCGGGAAACAGTAGCGGAACTCTTGTTAATGCCTTGCTTTATCACTGTAAGGACGGACTTTCGGGAATAGGCGGAGTCATAAGACCCGGAATAGTTCATCGAATAGATAAGGATACAGGCGGACTTTTGGTTGTGGCAAAAAACGATGCGGCGCATTTGTTTTTGAGCGAGGAAATAAAATATCACAGAGTCGAGCGCCTTTATCACGCAATTGTTAAAGGCAATTTTAGAGAGGATAGCGGAACGGTAAACGCTCCGATTGGCAGACATCCTACCGACCGAAAGAAAATGGCGGTCATTCGGGGAGAGGAGTATAAAAGTCGAGAGGCGATAACTCATTGGAGAGTGCTTGAACGATTTGGGGATTTTACTCATATCGAATGTGAGCTTGAAACGGGTAGAACGCATCAAATAAGGGTACATATGGCAAGCATTGGGCACTCGCTTGTGGGAGATACCGTTTACGGTGGAGGACAGAGTAGCTTTGAGCATAGGCATAAGTCTTATATTTCGGGACAGTGCTTGTTCGCTTCAAGATTGACGCTTACGCATCCCAGAACACGCGAGGCTATGACCTTTAGCGCGCCTTTACCCGAAAATTTCGAAAAGCTTTTGGAAATTCTAAGGTCTACGGTGGAATAGCAGAACGGTATATAGAGAATGATTTAAGGATTTAAAAATGTCAAGTAAGAGTAAAAGGTTTGAAAATATAGTTATTGCGAGCGACCTTGACGGAACTTTTTTTGGCTCAAGGACGAATTTGGTTGAGCTCAATCTTGAAAAAATAAAATATTTTTGCGATAACGGAGGTAGATTTACCTTTGCTACGGGCAGACTTCCGTTGTTTATAAAAAGACCCATACCAAGCCCTGAGAATATTGTTAATTTTCCCGCGGTTATGGGAAACGGTACTTGTCTTTTTGATTATCAAAGAGGCATTGCGGTTGAGGAGCATTATCTTGATGCAAAATTGCTTGCCGAGGTTGAGGATTATTTAATAAGAGAAACAGGATTTGAAGCCGCAATACGCGCAACTTATGCAGATGGCGTAGTTATGTCGACACTTGAGAATGCGGCACTTAAGCGAGAATTTGAAACCTTTCCCGATTACGTCGAGCGTGTGGTTTGCTCGGCGCGTGAGTGGGGAGGATATAAGCTTTATAAGGCGAATATAAGAGGCAGTATAGACGTTATTCCCGAGCTTTATCCACGAATTAAAAAGGAATTTGGAGATATATTTAACGTAACCACGTCGGCAAAAACTATGGTCGAGCTTATGCCAATTGGTATAAGTAAAGCATCGATGCTCGTTGACATTAAGGAAAAAATGCTTGATAAGGATACGGTGCTTTGCACAGTCGGAGATTATGATAACGATCTTGAAATGCACGCAATTTCCGACCTTTCGGTTTGTCCGTCGAACGCAAACGATGCCGTAAAATCGGTTTGTAAGCTACAGCTTTGCAGTAACGATGATGGCGTTATTGCCGATCTTGTAGAGTATTTTGATAAAAACGGTTAAAAATAGAAAATCGAAAATGAAATGTTTGCTACGGTGCAAATTTTAAGGCGGGAGATTGATTCCCGCCAATTTTTTATTTTTTACCGTTTTTTTTGGTTGCAATTTACCGACCAGCGGTTAAATTCGTGCGAATATTTATTTTTCGTCCGTCGAGCGCACTTATTACGAAAAAAATAAAACTCTCCGTGGAGAGTTCTTTGAAAGGGGTGCGGGGAAAAGCTTTCTTCCCAAGAAAGTTTTCCCCGCATATTTATTATTAACTAACTAATCAGTCAATCAAGCAAGCTTAGCCTCAAGGCGTTCACGAATAGCCTTGATAAAGCCGATAGAGTTAACGGCATGAGCCTCATATCCCTCGCTAACGAGTCCAACGAGGTCCTTTGTCATAATACCGTCGTTAAGAGTATCGATGCAAGCCTCCTCAAGCTTGTTAGCAAAGTCAACAAGCTCGGAAAGTCCGTCAAGCTCGCCTCTCTTACGGAGAGCGCCCGACCAAGCGTAGATGGTTGCCATAGGATTGGTGGAGGTGTCCTCGCCCTTAAGGTAGCGATAGTAGTGGCGGGTAACAGTTCCGTGAGCCGCCTCATATTCGTAGTTACCGTCGGGAGAAACGAGAACCGAGGTCATCATAGCAAGCGAGCCGAATGCGGTTGAAACCATATCCGACATAACGTCACCGTCATAGTTCTTACAAGCCCAGATATATCCGCCCTCGCTACGAATTACACGCGCAACCGCATCGTCTATGAGAGTGTAGAAATATTCAATTCCAAGCTCCTCGAATTTTGCCTTATATGTGGTATCGTAGATATCCTGGAATATAAGCTTAAATGTTTGGTCGTACTTCTTTGAAATAGTATCCTTTGTTGCAAACCAAAGGTCCTGCTTTGTATTTATTGCGTATTGGAAGCAAGAGTGAGCAAAGGAAATAATTGAAGAATCCTTGTTGTACTGACCCTGAAGTACACCGCCGCACTCAAAATCGTAAATTGTTTCTCTAAAGGTGCTTCCGTCATCACCCGTAAATACAAGCTCCGCCTTACCCGTACCCGTTACACGGTGCTCGGTTGACTTATAAACGTCACCGTATGCGTGACGGGCGATGGTGATAGGCTTTTTCCAGTTGCGAACTGCGGGCTTTATCGAGTCGATAAGTATAGGAGCGCGGAAAACAGTTCCGTCGAGAATTGCGCGGATAGTTCCGTTAGGGCTTTTCCACATTTCGGTAAGATTGTATTCCTCAACTCTCTGCTTGTTAGGTGTAATAGTAGCACACTTTACCGCAACACCGTATTTCTTAGTTGCGTTTGCAGAATCAATAGTAACCTGGTCGCGTGTTTTTTCTCTTTCGGGCAAGCCGAGATCGTAATACTCGGTTTTAAGGTCAACAAAGGGGAGAAGAAGCTCGTCCTTTATCATCTGCCAGAGAATTCTTGTCATTTCATCGCCGTCCATTTCAACGAGAGGCGTTGTCATTTTTATCTTTTGCATTATTTTTTATCTCCAATAAATATTATTAGTTGAAATATTATTAGTTGCTGTGGTTTTTGTAGTAGTTCATAAGGCAACCGTCGAGAATGATTTCCTTTTCATCGTCGGTAAGACCCTTAACGTAAAGAGTGATATCCTCAACACTGCCGTCTGCCTTGATAACCTTTGCCGCAAATTCCTCGTCACCGCGAGCAATCTTTTCTCTTATTCCTTCAACGAAAACGTAATCACCGCACTCATAGGGGAAGGGAGCGTTTTCTGCAAGAGTAAAGGGAAGAATACCCCAGTTTATGCAATTCGAGCGGTAACGCTTGGTTGCAAATTCATAGCAGATATTAGCAAAGCCGCCGAGAACCTTTTGGCAGGATGCAGCCTGCTCACGCGCAGAGCCGTCACCGGGCTTGTTTGCAAATACGCAAGAGCCGAACTGTGTGTTTTTAATAAGCTCGTCTGCATTTCCAACCTTTGAAAGCACGCCCTGAAGCTCGGATACGTCGCCGCCGCTTCTGCGAGCCGCCTCGGTAGATGCAACCGCCTTTGAGCGACCGACGTACTCGGGAACTCTACGGGAAAGCGCAAATTCTGCAAGGCGCAAGGGATTAGAGCGGTAGGACGAGGTTTCACCCGAGGGGATAAGCTCGTCGGTGGTTGTAACCGCATCGTGAATAACTGCCGCAAGCTTAACTAAAAGATTGTCGGAAAGCTCGTACTGTGCGGGCCAGTCGGTTATGTTAGGACCGAGAATAAGCTCTGCATCGGGATCTGCCTTACCAAATCCGTAGTAAACACGCTTTTTGTAAACACTGCTATCGAAGTTATATTCGTGAGGAGTATAATCGTAATCAATATCGGTAGCCGCAGTAATTACGCCGCCGTTTCTTGCGGTAGCCGCAATACTGCGAGCGTCCATAAGAGCAACTCCTGCAAGCTGGCCCTCACCAGGCTTTGAGCCCTCACGGTTGGGGAAGTTACGGGTTGTGTGACGAAGTGAAAGACCGTTATTTGCGGGAACGTCGCCTGCACCGAAGCAAGGACCGCAGAATGAGGGCTTAATAACCGCGCCTGCGCTTAAAAGCTCTGCGGTAACGCCAATCTTGGTAAGCTCAAGAGATACGGGAACACTCGTGGGGTAGACCGAAAGCGAGAAGTAGCCGTTACCCGTGCTTTGGTCACGAAGGATTGCCGATGCCTCGTCGATGCTATCAAACATACCGCCTGCGCATCCTGCAATAATGCCCTGATCCGCCATAATAGTACCGTCTGCTTTAACCTTTGATACAAGCTCAAGGTTGCACTTACCAAACTTCTTCTGAGCCTCTGCCTCAACCGATGCAAGAATTTCCTTTGCGTTTGCTTGGAATTCGTGAATGGTGTAAGCGTTTGAGGGATGGAAGGGAAGCGCTATCATAGATTCCATCTTAGAAAGGTCAATTTCTATCATAGCGTCATAGTAAGCGATGCCGTTAGGATAAAGGCGCTTGTAATCCTCGGGACGGCCGTGAGCGATATAATGCTTTTCGGTTATCTCGTCGGTTTCCCAAATAGAGGAAAGACAAGTAGTTTCGGTTGTCATAACGTCGATTCCGTTACGGAAGTCGATAGAAAGATTTTTAACGCCAGGACCAACGAACTCAAGAACCTTGTTCTTAACAAAGCCGTTTTTAAAGGTTGCTCCAACGAGCGCAATTGCTACGTCGTGAGGACCGATTCCCTTTTTGGGAGTACCTGTAAGATATACGAGAACTACCTCGGGGCGCTTTACGTCGTAGGTGTTTTTGAGAAGCTGCTTAACAAGCTCAGGACCGCCCTCTCCAACGCCCATAGTTCCGAGAGCGCCGTAGCGTGTGTGCGAGTCAGAGCCGAGAATCATTTTTCCACATCCCGAAAGCTCCTCGCGAGCGTAGGAGTGAATAACGCTCTGGTTTGCGGGAACGTAAATTCCACCGTATTTTTTAGCCGCGGAAAGACCGAAAACGTGGTCATCCTCATTGATAGTGCCTCCAACAGCGCAAAGCGAGTTGTGGCAGTTAGTCATAGCGTAGGGAATGGGGAATTCCTTCATTCCGCTTGCTCTTGCCGTCTGGATAATTCCGACGTAGGTGATATCGTGTGAAACGAGCGCGTCAAAGCTTATGCGAAGCGCCTCGTCACTGTCGGACTTGTTGTGCGAATTGAGAATAGAGTAGGCAATAGTGTTTTTTCTTGCCTCGTCAGCGCTCACGTTTGCGGTAGCCGAGGGCTTGCCGTCAACGAGATAAACGCCGTTTTCCGTTAATTTTACCATGTCATTTAACATATTGAATGCTCCTTTAAAATAATAAAACATACAGATATATTATAACTTATTTTGCAAAAAAAGTCAAGCAAATCGGGTTTATATATTTAAATTATATCGAAATATTTCGGATATTCGGAGGCTTGTGTAATTTGTTGTTGAAAACCTACAAAAAAACTCACTCACAGGTAGCAAAGTTGTTAATTTTTTTGCTTGAATTTAGACCTTGAATTTGCTATAATTATTTCAATAAAACGCTTTAGTATGGTAAAACGATAAAAGGAGAAAGGTATGAAATTTAAATCAATACTTAAAAAATATCTGAACAGATATTTTATTGACGCTATGGGCGCTATGGCTCAAGGACTTTTTGCCTCGTTACTGATTGGTACTATTATCGGTACGGTGGCGGGCTACGTTGGTAAGGTAGAGGCGCTGCTTTGGCTTGCCGATGCTATGAATATGATAGCAAATGCGGCAAAGGCGGCAACGGGTATGGCAATAGGAGTTGCTATTGCTCACAGACTCGGTGCGCATCCGCTCGTTATATTTTCCTCGGCGGCGGTCGGATATCTTTCAAACGCAATGGGCGCTATTATTTATGAAAATTCAATAGTTTATTGGGGCGCTATGGCAAAGGGCTCATATGGAATATTTTATTCCGCAGGTCCTGCGGGCGCATTCTTTGCGGTAATAATTGCCGCCGAGATAGGAATGCTCGTTTCGAAGAAAACTAAGGTCGATATCCTCGTAACTCCGATAGTAACGCTTACGGCAGGCTTTGTCGGCTCGATAATCTTCTGTCCCGCAATTTCCTACGTTATGTATTATCTTGGAATCTTTATAACTAATGCAACGTATTGGTCACCGCTTCTTATGGGCGTTGTGCTTTCGGTTGTAATGGGCGTAATTCTTACTCTCCCGATATCGAGCGCGGCTATTTGCGCTATGATATTCTCTCCCACGGCACAGGCAATAGCGGCGGATATGGGTAAGGAGGAGGCGTTTCTTCTTGCGGGAGGCGCTTGCGTTGCAGGATGCTGCGCACAGATGATAGGCTTTGCGGTTGTAAGCTTCAGAGAAAATAAATGGGGCGGAATTATATCGCAGGGACTCGGTACGTCGATGCTTCAAATGGGTAATATCGTTAGAAAGCCGATAATTTGGCTTGCTCCCACGCTTGCGGCGGCAGTGACAGGACCTATCTCGACGATGATATTTAAGCTTAAATGCTCGGGTGTTTCTGCTGGTATGGGTACTTGCGGAATGGTAGGGCCTATCGGCGTTATAACCTCTACCGAGTGGTCACCGATGATGTGGGTGGGACTCGCCCTTGTATGCATCGTTCTTCCCGCTATTTTCGCCCTTGCTTTTAATGAGATATTCAGAAAGCTCGGTTGGATAAAGACGGGAGATATGCAGCTTGATTTGTAATTTTTATTACATATTTATATAAATGTTGTGATTTTTAACAAAAATGCGGGATTTTTAGAAATTTCGCATTTTTTTATTGACTTTTTCGGTTTTATTTGTTATAGTATTAACCGTGCGATTAAATTAATAAGGAGTAACCTATGGAAATTTTATACGAAAGCTTTTTAGAGCTGTTTAATTTTGCCGACGGTGGATGGAAGTATATCGTTATGTGGGCTATTGGCGGCTTGCTGATCTTCCTTGCGATAAAAAAGGATATGGAGCCTACGCTTTTGTTGCCTCTCGGCTTTGGAACGATAATGGTAAATCTTCCTTTTTCGGGAGCAATCGGGGCAGAGGGACCGTTGAGCACCCTGTTTAATGCGGGTATAGCAAACGAGCTTTTTCCGTTGATACTGTTTATCGGTATTGGCGCTATGATAGACTTCGGACCGGTGCTATCAAATCCAAAGCTTATGATATTCGGAGCGGCGGCGCAGTTTGGTATTTTCTTTACGTTCTGCTTGGCGTCATTGTTCTTCGACCTTCCCGATGCGGCGTCTATCGGTATAATCGGCGCGGCAGACGGACCTACCGCAATAGTCGTTGCTCAAAAGCTCGGCTCAAAATATGCGGGCGCAATTATGGTTGCGGCTTATTCTTATATGGCGTTAGTGCCTATAATTCAGCCGCCGGTAATAAGACTTCTTACAACCAAAAAGGAGCGTATGATTCGTATGCCTTATAAGGCAAATAACGTGTCAAAGACGACGAGAATTCTTTTCCCGATAATTATAACGGTTATTGCTGGACTTGTTGCTCCCTCTTCGGTGGCTCTTGTAGGATTTTTGATGTTCGGAAATCTTATTCGTGAGTGCGGTGTTCTTGATTCTCTTTCCGAAACCGCACAAAAGGTGCTTGCAAATCTCGTAACGATATTCTTGGGACTTACCATAGCGGTAAAAATGGAGGCTTCGCTTTTCTTACAGTGGGAAACCTTGCTTATTCTCGGACTCGGTCTTTTTGCATTTATCTTCGATACGGTAGGTGGAGTTCTTTTTGCAAAGCTCTTAAATCTCTTTATGAAAGAGAAGATAAACCCAATGATAGGCGCGGCAGGTATTTCGGCATTCCCGATGTCAGGACGTGTTGTTCATAAAATGGGACTTAAGGAGGACCCGCAAAACTTTTTGCTTATGCATTCGATAGGCGTAAACGTATCGGGTCAGATAGCGTCTGTTATTGCAGGTGGACTTATTCTCAGCTTTGCGGCAGGCTTTGGCTTGTTTGGCGCATAAGAAAGGCGGTAGCGTATGAGTATTTTGGAAAATTTCAACGTAAATAGATTTTTGTTTTCGCTTCAATATCTTTGGAAGGGTATGCTTTGCATATTCATAGTTATAGCGGTTATAATTCTTTCGATATTCTTGATTAATTTTTTAATTAACCGCCCAAGTAAGAAGAAGGAAAGCTCTGAAAACGAGGAAAACTAAGCTTTTCTAAGTGTGTAACTTAAAAATTTAAGCCCTTTTTGTTAAAAATTCAAAAGGGGCTTTATTTTTTTCTGTTTTGTGATATAATAAATATAATAAGTATAATAAATATAATGATGAAAATGCGGGAGGGAGCAAATGAGCGAGCGCAAGGAAAAAGCCAAGGAAATGCTTAAGGATAAGCAGCTTGACGATGTAAAGCATTATTCAAAAAAATATGCGGCGACCGTTCTTTCGGTGATTTCCGCAGTTCTCGTTATAGCCGCAATCGTCGGAGGCGTGCTTTTGTATGAGTATATCGACGATTTGGAGGCGTTCGCTCGGGAAAATATAGTTGTCGGCTCATTGATTTTTTTGGTAGTTTGCTCGGTTCAGGTCATATTCGCATTTATTCCGGGTGAGGTGGTTGAGATTGCCGCAGGAGTGCTTTTCGGTCCGTGGTGGGGAACGCTCTTTTGCCTTGTAGCCGAAACCGTGGGAAGCGTTATAGTTATTTTGCTTGTCCGTAGGTTCGGGCGTGGATTTGTTGAGTCGCTTTATCCGCGTGAAAAAATAGATGCCCTCCCGATACTTAACGATAGAAAAAAGCGAAACGCATTTATCTTTTTGCTCTTTGCCATTCCGGGAACTCCAAAGGACCTTTTGACGTATATAGTCGGACTTACTAAAATAAGCATTCCGACTTATATTTTGCTCACGTTTTTCTCACGCATACCCTCGGTTATAACCTCGACCTTTGCGGGTAGCTCGATAGGCGACGGAAAGCTTACTCGAGCGGTGGTGATTTTTGCGGTAACGGCGGTAGTCAGCGGAATAGGGTATCTTATTTATCATTCTATTCAGAAGAAAAACGGCAAGGAAGACGGTAAAAAATCTTAATTTTTGTGCTTGTGCATTTTTTACAAATATTTGGCGCTAATTTTGTGCAGTTTTACAATTAGTTAATTATATGTTCATATTTTAGACATAAATAGATTGTAAAATATAATCGTAGAGAAAAAGACCCAAAAAAAGAAAAATCAGACAGTAAACTAAATTAACCAAAATAGGCAAAAAGCCGAGAAAGGAATGGTAATTGAAGATGAGTATTAACGGAAAATTCGTATATAGCATAGAGCTTGATACTATGCAGGACGCAAAGGATATGGTTGCCATTGCTACAAAGCTTAAGGGAAAAATCCTTTTAAAGAGCGGAACAAAGTTCTCGATAAACGCAAAGAGCTTGCTCGGAGTTATTTACGCAAAGAAGCTTAACTGGAGCGATATAAAGCTTATCTGCGATTTCGATTATTACCGTGAGTTTGAAAAATTCATAGTAACCGAAGATCCTGTAGTAGTAGAAGATAATTAAAAAAATAAAAAATAAAATTAAACGGCACGGGTCTTGCCTAAAGCTCTCTACTTAAAAATGATAATTTAAATTTTGATATATTTACATAGTTCAAATCTCCTTTAAGGGGCTGAGTCATTCAGATGCAGAAGTCGTGATTTGGTTCTCGTCGGCGTACAAAGGTACGCCAGAGGGCCAAAGCGCGGCTAAAAAACACACATAAAAATGGAATTTGAGAGATTTTTCTCGAAAATTCCTACAAAAACAGCTTAAACAATGCTTGTTTTCACTGTTAAAGCTGATTTTTATTTAATTTTATTTCGTGTGTTTTTGTTCT
>JAZRGA010000039.1:0-97970 GCA_045643945.1 Eubacteriales bacterium
ATGAAAAACATATTGAAAAATCAAAGCCAAAGTGATATAATGTATTATGTATAAGGAAAAGTTTGACTTTTTCAAATATTATGCAAAATAAAAAATATTAAAACAAAATACACAAAAAGAAAGGTGTCTTTTTATGAGCAATAATATGTGCAATGAAAAAAAGACGGTTCGCTTTGCCGTTATAGGCTGCGGACTTATGGGAAAAGAATTTGCCTGCGCGGTTGCGCGTTGGTGTCAGCTTAGCGCCGATATGCCTAAGCCCGTTATCGTTGGCGTATGCGACCTCAGTGAGGATGCGCGCCGCTATTTCACCGATAATTTTGATACGGTAAAATATAGCACCAACGATTATCACGAGCTTCTTGCGGCAGATGATATCGATGCGGTTTATTGCGCCGTTCCCCACAATCTTCACAAGAAATTTTATATTGATATAATCAACGCAGGAAAGCATCTTCTTGCAGAGAAGCCCTTTGGAATAGACAAGGCAGATAACGATGCTATTCTCGAGGCTATCAAAAATCATCCCGAGGTAACAGTTCGTTGCTCAAGCGAATTTCCCTTCTTCCCGGGTGCGCAGGAAATGATACGCTGGATACAGTCGGGCGCATCGGGAAAGATAATCGAGATTCGCTCTAATTTCCATCATTCGAGCGATATGGATACTACAAAGCCGATTAACTGGAAGCGTATGATAAACGTAAACGGTGAATACGGATGTATGGGTGACCTCGGTCTTCACGCAGAGCATATCCCATTCCGTATGGGTTGGATTCCCGAAAGTGTTTCGGCTTATCTTTCCGACATAGTAAAGGAGCGTCCCGACGGTAAGGGCGGAGTTGTTCCCTGCCTCACATGGGACAACGCTCACCTCGTTTGCAACGTAAAGCAGGGTGAGAATGAATTTCCTATGATAATCGAAATGAAGCGTATCTGTCCCGGTGCTACAAACTCCTGGAACATCGAAATTGACGGTCTTAAGCAGTCGGCTCGCTTCTCTACCGATGACCCCAACGCATTCTACTACACCGAGCCTCGCGGACGTGAGCAGGCATGGTGCAGAGTTGATATCGGCTCTAAGCCTATGATTCCCACTATCACGGGTAGCATATTCGAATTTGGATTTTCCGACTCTATTCTTCAAATGTGGGCAACCTTTGTATGCGAGGTAGCAGGCATTTCTGTTCCCTTCGGTTGCTTGCGTCCCGAGGAAACGGCACTTTCCCACAAGCTTCAAACTGCGGCTCTTATCTCCCACAAGGAGCGCCGCGCAGTATCACTTTCGGAGGTTTAATAAAGAATGTTTAAAAACGTAAAACAATCCTTAACGTCACTCTTGGGCGCTTCATATATGGAGGGAGTTGCAAGAGCAAACGATTTTTTCGGTAAAATGAGCTACGATGAGGCTATGGCTATCGCTAACGAGGAGATAAGCTTCTACGACGAGGCGGCTCAGGCAAAGAATGATGCTCTCCTCTCTAAGGTAGGCACTCAGGTTATCGAGCCTATGACTCCCGATAATAACGATGGCGCTCCCACAGATGCATTTAGAAAAGCCGAAAATAAGGACGCATCCCCTCTCGGTGGATACGGCTGCTTCAGACTCGGTGAGGACGGTAAGCTTTATCTTATCGGTAAGAGCGAGCATTATCACGCATCACTCGGTCACGCATTCGCAGGCTTTAAGCTTATCGACAACGCTCGCAAGCTCGGAGTTCTTAATGCAACTCATAACAATACAAGAGGATACATAACCCGCTTGCACGAAAGAAGAATAGTTGCGGCGGCAAACGGTATTGCCGATGATAACGATGCGGCTCTTGATGCAGTTATTGCATCCAAAGAAAAGGGCGTGCTTAACAGAATAATTAACCTTGAAACAGGCTCGCTTGCAGTTGAAGCAGGTGTTAAGATGATGCTTTCAAGATTTTATCATCTCTCTCCCGAGCTTCCCACCCCGAAGTATGCGGGCAAAACTCCCGTATTCTTCATTATGGCAGACGTTGCCGACGGAATTACGGGTAACTACCACGGAACTACCGTTCTTACACAGACCTTTAGAGGTCTTTGGGAGGACTTCCGCGAGAAAGCTGAGAATGGCGGTCTTTGGAAGGTAGTTTCTGTTCGTCCCAACGACGTTGAAGATTTCAAGGCAAAGCTTGAAAAATACAATAGCGGAAATTACAAAACCGCAGGCTTTATGCACGAGATAATTATGATGAACTACGGAGCAACAAAGCTCGAGCCCGAATATCTCCGCGCGGTGTACGATCTTTGCCACGCTTGCGATACTCCTACCCTCTGCGATGAAATTCAGACGGGTATGTGGTACGATACCGTATTCCTTTTCCGTAAGTACGGTCTTAACCCCGACTTTGCGGTAATCGGTAAGGGATTCCCCGGTGGAGAATATCCTGCAAGCCGTATTATAACAACCGCCGAGTACGATACGCTTAATCAGTTTGGCGCTCTCGTTACAAACGGTCAGGAGGAGCTTGCATCGCTTGCATATCTTATTACTCTTAAATACGTTCAAGAGGCAGGCGACGAGCTTGACAGAGTTTCGGGCATCTTCGAAAACGGCTTTGTTGAGCTTTGCAAGAAATATCCCGAAAAGCTCGTTAAGGCAAGCGGTCTTGGATATAATATAGCGCTTCACTTTCACAATGTAGAAGCGGCAGCAGCGTTTACTCACGAGCTTCACGATGCTTGCATAGACGCATCGGCTCAGCTTTACAAGGCAAATTGCGTACCCGGTGTACTCTTTAAGCCTCCGGTTATAACCACAGAGGCAACCGCAAGATATATCATCTCTGCGCTTGACGAAATTTTAGCAAAGTAATTTTACAATTCACAGTATTTATATTAATATTAATAAGGAAAAAATTATGTATTTTTTAGGTGTAGATATCGGATCATCCTCAATTAAAACTGCGGTTTTAAGAGTATCCGAGGCAGGCTTACCCGATGCAATAATCGGAAAGGCAAATATCGACTATCCTACCTACTATCCGATAGACGATTCATCCGAGCAAAGCGCAGACGATTGGAATCACGCCGCCGCAGTAGCGATAAAGGGCGCGGTTTCATCAATGTCAAGCGAGGAGAAAAGCAAAATAGCGGGCATTTCGTTTTCATCGCAGGCGGGTAGCATATATCCCGCAGACGAAAACAACAAGCCGCTTTACAACGCTCTTACATGGATGGACCGTAGAGCAGTTGCGGAAAATGAAGAAAAAACGGCGGCACTCGGATTTGCTAACATAACGAGCAAATCGGGATGGAAGCCTACCCCCGCAGACTGCATATCAAAGCTTTTATGGCTTAAAAAGCACGAGCCCGAGGTATTTTCTAAGGCGAAGCATTTCTATACAACGCTTGAATCGGTTACAGGATTTCTTTGCGGTAACTTTGTAACCGACCCTACGAATATTGCTCTTACCCGACTTTATGATTACAAAGCGGGATGCTATATTCCCGAGGCGCTTGAATTTTTGGGTATAACCGAGGATATGCTCCCCACCGTTGCTCCATGCGGCAGTCCCGCGGGAAGACTTTTAAAGAGTGCGGCGGATAAGTGCGGACTCCCCGAGGGAATCCCCGTATACGTCGGCGCACACGATCAATACTGCGCATCGATAGGAAGCGGAGTTACCGAGCCGGGTCAGCTTCTTATAGCTACGGGTACGGCTTGGGTACTTTTCGGAGTAGCTAACTCGCCTATTCAAAAGCAGCCCTACCCCGCCCCCTGCAAGCATCCCATAGACAACCGATACGGTGTGATGACTTCTCTTGCGGGATGCGGAAAGGCAATAGGACTTCTTGCGTCGGAATGTAACTGCACTGCGGCGGCATTCGACCTTGAAATAGAAATGAACGGACTTAAGGAATGCCGTGAAAATAACAAGAGCTTCTTCGTTTGCTCGCTCCCCGAGGGAGTAGCGCTCCCCCACAAGAAAGGCGTTTGCAAGCCTATTACTCTTGACGGCAAAAAGCCTGCTTACGAGGTGGCGCTTGCGGCTATGGAAAGTGCGGTATTCGAGGCAAAATCGGTAATTGATGCATTTGAGGATGCGGGATTTCCGAAGAAGGGCGAGCTTGTTATATCGGGAGGCGCTTCAAAGAGCCGACTTTGGACGGGTATCGTTGCATCGGTATTTTCCGACAGACCCATCTGCCGACTTGCAGAGCCTGATGCTCCCGCATTTGGCGCGGCTATGATAGCGGCAACAAGCGCAGGAGAGTTCAACTCTCTTACCGAAGCGGCAAGACTCGTTCGAAGAATTCCTATCGAGCCTGATGCTGAGGCGGCTGAATTTTATGCCGACAAATACCGCAGATATTGCGACTGGGCGTTGGAAAAATAAAAAATATACAAATAATACAATAATATATCTATTAAAGGTAAAACACGTTACGGAGGAAATTTTATGTTTGGTATAGACGTAACACCTTATGATAAAAAAATTTGGGAGGAGGAGCTTCGCGACTTTCTTCCCGACAAGATATTCGATGCTCATATGCACATTTGGGAGCCAGGAACACGAAAGGGAGCTCAAAAGGGTTGTGTAAGCTGGACGTCGATAGTAGCACCCGATATGACCTATGAAAATATGGTCGAAACCTATGCAAAGGTTTTCCCCGGAAAGACGGTTAAGCAGTTGCTTATGGCTTCTCCCCTGTGCTATCTTGACGTTGGAAACGAATATGCGCTAAAGTGCGCTAAGGAGCACGGTCATCCTACTCTTTATTGCACCAATTGGGACAGTGACGAGGCAGAAATTTTTGCGGCTCTTAAAAAGGGGTTCTGCGGAATAAAGCCTTATCAAAACAACTCCCCCTCATATATTCCCGCGGCAGAGGTTAGAATATTCGACTTCTTAACACCTCGCCAGCTTGAATTTATGAATAGCATACACGGAATAGTTATGCTTCATATTCCGAGAAATCTCCGTCTGCGCGACCCTATAAATCTCGCTCAGCTTATGGAGATAGACGAAAAATATCCTAACGCAAAGGTTATAGTCGCTCACGTTGGACGCGCTTACATTCCCTCCGACGTAGGTGATGCCTTTGAGATACTTAAGCACACAAAAAATCTTTATTTTGATTTTTCGGCGAACACCTCGGATTACGCTATGCAGAAATTGTTTGAATCTGTAAGCTCCGACCGCATTCTCTTTGGTACGGATATGCCTTTTTCAAAGATGCGTATGTATCGAATTGAAGAAAACGGCACTTACGTTAACGTAGTTCCGAGAGGTCGCTACGGTGACGTTTCAAACGACCCCCATATGAAGGAAAGCGACGAGGAAAATATAAGCACCTTCGTTTACGAGGAGCTTCTCGCCTTTAAGAGAGCCGCGGCTGCCGTAGGATATACCCGTGAGGATATCGAAAAGCTTATGTATAAGAACGCCGAAAAGCTCTTTGATTTCAAAATTTAAGTAATTAAAATTAAAATAAGGAGAATAAAACAATGAACAAGACTAAAATAGGTTTTTTACCTTTTTATATTAAGCTCTATGATGATTGCGGAAGCGGAGCAAAGGCTCGCCCCCGTCTTGAGCCGTTTGCTGACAGACTTGTAAACGAACTGAAGGACAGAAATTTTGACGTTCTCGCAGTTCCCTTTTGCCGTATAAAAGAAGAATTTGCGGCAGCAGTTGCAAAATTCGAGGCAGAGGGCTGCAAGGCAATAGTTACATGGCACGCGGCTTATTCCCCCTCTCTTGAGTGCATAGACGCTCTCGCATCAACCGAGCTTCCGATAGTTGTTCTCGACACAACCGAAACCTATTCTATGGGTCCGACTCTCGAGCAATTTGAGATAAGCCTCTGCCACGGTATCCACGGAGTTATGGATATGTGCAGTATGCTTAACCGTCGCGGCAAGGCATTTGCTATTGCGGCAGGACACATTGACCATTCAAACGTAATTGATAAAACTGCGGGATACATCCGCGCGGCTGTTGCGGCAAAGTCAATGAACGGCTCTAACACCGGTAGCATTGGCGGAAGCTTCGACGGAATGGGCGACTTTTTGGTTGAGGACGCAGAAATGCTCGAGCGCTTTGGCGTTAAGGTAATATACCCCGAGGAGGGCGAGCTTGCAAAATACAGAGCAGAGGTAAACGAGGACGATGTTAAGGCAGAAATGGCTAAGGATATCGAAAATCTTTACCAAATCGAGCCTGTTGACGTAGATTCCCACGCTCGCACCGTTCGCAACTGTCTTGCGGTAAGACGTTGGATAGAGGAAAGAAGGCTCTCGGCTATGACCGTTAACTTCAGAGAAATCACCGAGGCTACGGGTCTTGAGATAATGCCCTTTATGGAGGCTTGCAAGGCTATGGCTCGCGGTACGGGATATGCAGGCGAGGGTGACGTTCTCACGGCTTCTCTTGTCGGCGCTCTTATGAAGGGCTATGACGAGGTAGCGTTTATAGAAATTTTCTGCCCCGACTGGAAGGGCAACACGCTTCTTCTCTCTCATATGGGAGAGTACAACCCCAATCTTACCTCGGGTAAGTGCGGAATGAAGGAAATTCCCTTTATTTACGGTGATGCAAAGAGCCCCGTTGTTTCCTACGGAAGATACAAGGGCGGAGATGCGGTATTTATAAACCTCTATCGCACTAAGGATGATTTCCGTATGATAATTTCTGCTGTTGATATGGTTGAGGTAAGACCCAACGACGATACCCTTGAGGTTCGCGTTCGCGGTTGGATGAAGCCCAAAATGCCTATTGCCGACTTCCTTGAGGCTATAAGCCGTGTAGGTGCAACTCACCACAGCGCTCTCGTTTACGGAGCAACCGTTTCGGAATTGGTTTACTTTGCAGACCTTCTCGGAATCGGATACGATATCGTTTAATGCCGTTATTCGCGCGTTAAATTAATAAATTTGTTTAAAATATTTTTTACATAAAAGGAGTACAAAACAATGCTTGTAAATCTTGATTACGTTCTTAAAAGAGCCCAGGAGGGCGGCTACGCAGTTGGACTTTTCAACACCACCGATACAGATATGCTTGAGGGTGTTCTCGCAGCTGCGGAGGAGCTTCGCGCTCCCGTTATTATCGGTACTGCCGAGGTTCTTCTTCCCTACGGCGAGCTTAAGCTCATCGCTCCCTCTGTAAGAGCTGCGGCTGAGCGTGCAACCGTTCCGGTAGTTCTTCACTATGACCACGGTCTTACCGTTGAGCGCTGCATTGAGGCTCTCGACCTTGGCTTTACGTCAATTATGTTTGACGGTAGCGCGGGAGATCCCGAAAATAATATCGAGCTTACCCGTAAGGTAGTTGAAATGTGCCACGCAAAGGGCGTTACCGTTGAGGGTGAGATTGGCCACGTTGGAAACGCAGACGTTGAGGGCGACCAGGAAAACAACTACACCACCCCCGAGGAGGCAAAGGCATTCATCGAGGCTACCGGTGTTGACGCTCTCGCAGTAGCTATCGGTACTGCTCACGGCGCATACAAGAAGAAGCCCTGCCTTGACCTTGAAAGACTTGCGGCTATCAGAGCCGAGGTTGACACTCCCCTCGTTCTTCACGGCGGTAGCGGTCTTACCGACGATGATTTCCGTAACACCATAAAGAACGGTATTGCTAAGGTCAACATCTTCACCGACCTCTGCCTCGCAGGCGAGCGCGCTTGCAAGAAGGGTCTTGAGGACAAGGTTGGCTACCTTGAAATGAGAAACCTCAAGGTTGCCGAGATCAAGGCTGAAACTATGAAGAAGATGAAGGTCTTCGGTTGCGACGGAAAGGCATAATTAAAAATTATACCTTATAAGGAGAATACTTATGAAAACTGCAATAACAAGAGTTATCGCTATACTTTTGTTGCTATGTACGTTTCCTATCGCTCTTTTCTCCTGTACAAGTGATGACCCAATATTCGAACGCGATGAAACCGACGGCACGCAAGAAAGCGAAAAGCCCACAGACGCAACCGAAATCGGCACTGAAACCAACGAGGTAATAATACCCGATGCAGAGGGTACTATAACTCTTTTCAGAAACGGCGCTTTCGTAGCAAGGGTAATTCGCGCAGAGCTTGCGAGTGAAAACGATAAGCTTGCGTATAACGAATTAAAGTCCGACCTCAAGGACAAAACGGGAAAATCGGTATTAACCGAAACCGACTTTATCGCCGCAGGAACGGAAATTAATAATTCCTCTGCAATTCTCGTAGGAGAAACCGCATATGAGGAATCAAAAGCCGTATATGCAACGCTTAAAAAAGGCGCGGCAGTCGCAAAAATAGTAAACAATAAATACGTAATTGCTTTTTCTAATATCGAAGCTCTCGCAAAGCTTTATGAGAAAATAAAAGAAAAAATAGCAAATGCGAATGCGGAGGAAATTGTGATAGATTCAACGTGGAACATTGAAATAGCGCCACCGCCTGCGCCGAATAGCATAAAGCTTCCCAATTTTAACGGAAAAACGCTTGGCTCTGCTATCGACCTCGGTCAAGGCTCGTCGCTTTACATCGTAAGCGATGCTACCGTTCAAAAATATCTCGATTATAAAGAAACCCTTGAAAGCCTCGGATTTGAGCTTTACACGTCAAATTCTATTGCGGGTAACGAGTACAGCACTTATATTACCCAAAAGCAGATAATAAACGTAATGTATTTCAAATATTACAACGAGGTAAGAATTATCGAGGACAACCGCGACGTAATAGAGCTTCCCGCATTAAAGGATGCCAACGTATATACTAAAACGTCTGAGCCCTCCTTTACTATGATGGGAATTTCCGATGCGGGATATCCCGGTGGAATGAGCTTTATCTTTAAGCTCTCGGACGGCACGTTCTTTATTATCGATGGCGGTATCTGCGCAAACCGTACAGGCTCTAACCAATGTAAGGGCGACCCCTCAATAAACCGTCTTTTCAAAACTCTTGCAGAGCTTGCCGACGACCCCAATAACATAGTTATTTCGGGTTGGCTTATAACTCATATCCATAACGATCACGCAGGAGCGTTTATCGACCTTGCCGAGCATCCCGAATATATGAGCAGAATAACGCTCAAGCAGGTTATATACAGTCAGCCTGCCGATTCGGATATGACCGACGGCAATCAGCCCTTCCGTCTTGATTGGATGCCCAATGCCCTTGCAAAGATGAATATATCGAAAACAGTTAAGGCGCATCCGGGTCAGGTCTTCTACTTTGCAGACCTTAAGCTTACCGTGCTTGGCTCGCACGATTTGGTTAAGCCCGATAAAATAACGAGCCACAACAACGCCTCGGTCGTTTCAATGGTAGAATTTGGCGGAAAGAAAATGCTCTTTCTTGCAGATTCCGAAAAGGCTTTAAATCCTAAGCTCGACAACATTTACGGCGCGGCGCTTGATGCGGATATTCTTCAGGTTGCTCACCACGGCTACAATAACACTAATGCGGGAATAGTTTACGAGCACGTAACGCCCTCAATAGTTCTCTGGCCTATTCAAACGAGTGACTGGAAGTCGGGAGATAACGTATATAACGTATCCTTTAACAAATCTCATTTTGATAAAGCAGGTATAGCGCATTACGTCGGAGGAGCGGCTAACACCACCTTCGGAGATCTCACCACTTGGGTTCCCACAAGAGAAAGCTGGAAGCCTATAACAAACTAAAAATAGCAACACCGCTTTTCTATCGGTATTTCGGTAGCAAAGCGGTGCTTTTTTTGTTGACATTATAAAAAATATATGTTATAATAAACTGTAAAGTTATAAATATATACAAGGAAAAGTAATATAATGAAAAATAAAGAAAAAGCGCTTGTTATTATGGCGGCAGGGCTTGGCTCTCGCTACGGTGGAAATAAGCAGGTCGATAAGATTGGACCCGATGGCGAAATTCTTATGCAATACTCTGTTTTCGACGCTATAAAAGCAGGCTTTACAAAGATAATTTTTATAATCAAGCCCGAATATACCGAGCTTATAAACGAAATTTCAAGTGATGCAAGAGCGGCGGGAATAAAGATAGCGCTTGCATATCAGGATTTTTCATCTATTCCCTCATTTTATAATATCCCGACGGAAAGAACTAAGCCCTTTGGAACGGTCCACGCGGTGCTTTCGGCAAAGGACTTAATAAACGAGCCTTTCGCTATCATCAACGCCGATGATTTTTACGGCAGAGATGCATTTGTGGCTATGAGCAAGGCGCTTGACGGTGCATCATCGGGAAACGGCGCTATGGTGGCTTATGAACTAAAAAACACCGTAAGTAAAAACGGCTCTGTCACCCGTGGAATTTGCAAGACCGAAAATCAAACGCTTACCGAAATAGTCGAGGTTTTTGATATAATTCTTTCACCCGACGGTACAATAAGCGACAAAAGCGCAGGCGTGCTTGACCCTTACGCACCCGTATCAATGAATATGTGGGGCTTTTACCCCGACGTTCTTGATATGATGAACGATGCGTTCTGCGAATTTTTAAGGAATATTCAAGACGGTGACGTAAAAGCGGAATATCCTCTCCCCTCCTTTATCGGCAAGGCAATCGACGAGAAAAAGCTTTCGATAAGGGTATATACTACAAACGCAGAATGGTTTGGAGTAACCTACGCCGAGGACAGACCCGCAGTTTCCGAGCGCTTAAATAATATGAAGGAAAAGGGCGTCTACCCAACGTCATTAAAGCTCTGAAAGGAGAATTGATATGAAGCTAAAGCTTATAGCTGCACTGCTTGCGGCACTAACAATCTGCTTACCGCTTACCTCCTGCGTATCAAAATTTGAAAACGAGGGAGATGCAAGCGAATCAAGCGTCGATTCAAGCATAAGCACCGACATTAACGGCAATAACACTAACAATAACGGTAGCAATAACGGTCAAAACGATAACCCAACAAACGGCTCTGTCGAAAAGGAAACCGAAAAAATTCCAGACAATGCCTATCTTCTGTTTCAAGACGGCAAATACACAGTCAAGGCTATTATGCCCGACAAGCCTACCGACATAGAAAATACCGTTTACGCAAAGCTCCGTTCAAAATTCAAAAGTAAAACGGGTACTACAATTCAAACCAACACCGATTACCTCAAATCGGGAGAAAAGCATTCGACAACCGAGCCCGAAATTCTTATAGGTCTTACCAATTACACCGAATCAAAGAACGTATACGAGGATATCTCCTACGGAACGTACGGCATAAAATTTTTAGGCAAGAAAATAGTATTTTATTTTTCAAATCTCGAGGAAGGACTTGAGCTTGTCGAAGCCTTTACCTCAGCTATAAAATCAAACAAGGACAAGGCATTTTGGATAAGCAAGAGCTTTTCGGTTTCAAAGAGTATGGAATTTAAAGCCGAAAGCATTCCTAAATATCCTACCTCCACCACGTCCTATAACTGCTATGACGATACGACGATGCTCCTTGCGAAAAGCAGTAATTTAACGAATTACAACAATTACTGCACCACCCTCAAGAGCAACGGCTTTACCGAGTATTCCAAGCGTGACGACGTGAACGGAAACTACTTCCGCACCTATATAAAGGGAACGATGGCGCTCTACGTTTATTTTAACAAAAGCGATAGCAGCGTTAGAATAATTTCGTGTCCGCTTACCGATATTCCTCAAAAGGATACCACGCCTGCAAAGGAAACCAATAAAACGCCCTCGGTAACTCTCCTCAATCAAGGAGTAAAAAAGGACGGCGTAACTCAGCAAGGCTCGGGACTCGGTATGATATTCTATCTTCCCAACGGAAAATTCATCGTTTATGACGGTGGATACATTACCGCAGAGGAGCTTTACGGTAAGCTCAAGGAAATTGCAAAGAGCAACGATATTGCAATTGCATCTTGGATTGTATCGCATCCCCACCCCGACCACGAGGGTACGTTCGATAAATTTCTCGAAAAGTATGCAAGCAGTGTTAAAATTGAAACCGTAATGTATAACTTTACGAATTTAAAGGATGCATACGGAACGTCAGACACCATAAAGCCGTACGTTGAGAAATATCTCGACGGAAAAACGGTTATAATCAAGCCGCACACGGGTCAGATATACAATTTCGGCTCGTCGACGGTAGAAATACTTCACACCGTTGAGGACTTTATGCCTAAAAACGTAAGCGACGTCAACTACGCAACTATGGTTGTAAGGGTAACTGTGGCGGGTAAATCCACTATGCTACTTGGCGACGCATATGATGACGTTGCGCCCTTCTTAACTAAGACCTTCGGCTCTTATTTAAAATCCGATATGGTTCAGCTTGCGCACCACGGAACATATCCGGGTACAGAGGCGCTTTACACTAATATAAACGCGCCCATTCTTTTCTGGCCGACGTCTGCCGATAACGTAAAGAGCCGCTACAATTCAAACGGTCACGAATCTCTGCGCAAGGCTGTGAGCATAGCCAAGGACATATATCTCTCAAGCGAGGGCACTGTCACGCTCACAATCCCCTGCACTATAACAAACAATAAGGATGCATTCTTAAAGAGAATGAAGCTTAAATAAAAAAATCAGGACTCTTGCGATATAGCAAGGGTCCTGTTGTTATATATATTATATAATATATTGTAATAAACATTTAATTGTACTGTTTAAACAAATCACAAAGCGCCTTTTTGTCAATTGCTCCAAGGGAAAGCTATTGACTATTTTTTGTTTTTTTGGTATAATATAATGAGAAAAGTAGGATTAAATACACCTCTTTTCTAAGCCTTGAAGAAAAAAAGAAAAAGCCCAAAGCCGTAAAAGCATTGGCTTCAAGCTTGGCACCCGCAACGGGAATTTGTTCCGCCTCTATTTGCTTTCGTCACGAAAGCGGCGGACCAATGTTACGAACCCTATTCCGCTTCGCTATGCTCGCGGAGTGGTTTCTCCTCGCACGAGTAAAATTCAAAAATCCCCACCGCGTGGGTAGGAATTTTTGAATATGGCACCCGCAACGGGAATCGAACCCATAACTAACCCTTAGGAGGGGCTTATTATATCCATTTAACTATGCAGGCGTAATCACTAAGCAATATTATACCACAGGCGTTTGGATTTTTCAATATAAAAAAATAAAAAAATATATTTTACATAAAAAAACAGATTGAAGGAGGTATTTATGAAAAAATATTTTAAGCTAATATCCTTGCTTTTATGCTTGGTTATGGCATTTACCTCTCTCGTATCTTGTGCTAATAACATCTTCGAACCTAACCAGAACGATACGAAAGACCCCGATGACAATTCGAATAATTCTCAAGGCTCAACAGTTGATGACTCAAAGGTTTTAGTGCTTTACAAGGACGGCGCATACACTGCAAAATTTTTGATGCCCGATATAGCATCTGCGTCCGAAAAGGCGGTTTATGCAAATCTTCGCGGCAAAATAAAGGATACTATAAAAGCCGACGTTACATACAACACCGACATCACCCCCGTAGGCTCAACCCGTGACCCCGACGAATATGCCGTGCTTGTTGGAAACACCAATTACGACGAATCAAAGCAGGCGTATGATAATATGGCTTACGGTGATTACGCTATCAAGGTAGTAGGCAACAAAATAGTTTTATCCTTTACCGCAAAAAATGACGGTATAGAGCTTGTTGATATACTTGCAAGATCGATAAAAACCGACGGAAACGGTTGCTACTGGGTAGAGCGCTCATTATCGGTTTCAAAGCAGGGACTTCCCCAGCTTAACGGTCTTCCAAAGTACCCCTCAAGCGAGTCTACGCTCGTTGACTGCAACGATAATACATCTATGATAGTTGCAAGCCGCACCACCATAGCCGACTTTAACGGCTACTGTGAGGCGCTCACAAAGGAAGGCTTTGAAATCAAAAACTCTCGCGACAACGTAAACGGCAATTATTTCCGCACCCTCGTTAAAGGAGGTCTTGCGGTAACGGCTTACTTTACTCCCAATTCAAAGACTGCTCGCATAATTGCAGGTCCTGCAACCGATATGCCCTCTGCGGAGAAGGACACCACTCCCGAAACGGTCACCCCCTCTCTCACAATACTCTCTCAGAGTACACGTTTAAACAACGGTCTTGGAATGATATATCTTCTTCCCAACGGTAAATTCCTTATTATCGACGGAGGATATGTAAGAGGTAAAAATCTTTATAGCATCCTCGAGAGCTTAGCTCCCGACAAAAAGAACATAGTTATAACCGCTTGGTATATGTCACACACACACGGCGACCACCAGCAAGCGCTTACCTCATTCTTAAAGGAAAATTACAAAAACGTAAAGATAGAGAGCATACTCTACAATTACCCCACCTCCGACCAATACAACTCGATAACTACGGGAGCGGAGGGCGCAAGCAGCGCAAAGAGCTTTGCAAGCAATCTTTCAAAATATCTCGGCAACAGTGATACTAAAATAATCAAGCCTCACACGGGTCAAATCTATTCCTACGGCTCTGCAACGGTAGAAATTATGTATACCGTCGAGGACGTATTACCTCAGCCTCTTGACTACCTCAACACCTCGTCCTTGGTAGTTCGTGTAAACGTAGGCGACCACTCAATGCTCGCTCTTGCCGATACAACTCACGTTTCGGGCGACATTCTTAGAAATATGTACGGCTCATATCTCGAATCGGATATGGTACAGCTCGCTCACCACGGAACATTCCCTGGATACGCAAGCCTTTACAACACAATAAAAGCGCCCGTGCTTATCTGGCCCTCGAATCTTGCAAACGCAAAGACTCAAATAACCAACGGAGCGGTTGCCGCGGCGGTAAATCACGCTACCGACGTTTACATAGCAAACATTGAAAATATAACACTTACTCTCCCTTATACGCCCGTAAACAACAAGCAACAATTTTTAGATAGCCTTAACGGAGAAAAATAACGCTATGAAAAAGCTTTTATTAAAATCAATTTCACTTATGATTGTATTGATTATGGCTTCAAGCACGCTTCTTTCCTGCGCTTCAAAGCTAAATGAAGAAAACGGAAGCGACTCGAACTCTGATCAATCATTAGAATCGGGACTTATAGGCGGCTCGGACGAAATAGGCGGTGAAACCGTCAACGGTACTGAAAATTATACCCCCGAGGTCGACGCAAGCAAATTCCCCGAAAACGCATTTCCAATCTTTGACGGAACGGCATACACCGTAAGGGTTGTAGTGTCGGATACGGCAAGCGCAACCGAGCGTCAGGTTGCAACAACGCTCAGAAGCGAGCTTAAGAAAAAAACTAATACTACTATATCTCAAAGCACCGACTATTTAAAAAACGGTGAAAGCTACGATTCCTCGGCATACGAAATACTCGTAGGAAAAACCAACCATCCGGAATCGACGGGAATTTATAACGCTACATCCTATAATAACTACGGCATAAAAACCATTGGAAACAAGATTATTCTTTACTTTTCCACACTTGACGAGGGGACTGAGCTTGCTTCTACCGTTATTAAAGCCTTGCAGCGTAACGATTCCAACGCATTTTGGATAGAGGATGCTATTTCAACATCAAAAATAGCCTCTGCCGTTCTTACCGCACTTCCAAAATACCCTGCAGACTCGCTTTCGACGGTTGATTGCGCAGACAATACCTCGATGATAGTGGCAAAAAGCACGACTCTTGCAAAATTCAATGAGTATTGCACTTCTCTTACAAGCAGTGGCTTTGCGGAATACTCCAAGAGAGAAAACGTCGACGGAAACTATTTTAGAACCTACACCAAGGGCAACACCGCAGTTACCGCCTACTTCTCAAACGGAAGAAAGCAAGCGAGAATTATCGTAGGTCCTATAAAGGATATCCCCTCGAAGGACGTAGACGATACCAAGGAAAGCTTTAAGCCCTCGGTTACTATGATAGGACCGAGTGAAAGCGTTAGCGGAAGCCTTACGATTATATATCAGCTCGCAAACGGTAAATTCCTTATAATCGACGGCGGAATTATTCTTGCCGACAGAATTTACAAGGAGCTTCGTGAGCTTCAACCCAACGCAACTAAATTCACAATTGCAGGTTGGGTTATATCTCACCCACACAATGACCACCAAGACGGTATTGAATACTTTATTGAGCAACACGGTTATGAGGTAGATATTGAAAATATTTATTTCAATTACGCACAAGCCGACTATTATAACAATCCTACCGACAAAGACCACACCACTGAAAGAGAAGGCGCAAGAGTTTCAAAATTGCGCGATCTATGTGACAAATATCTTACTCGCTCAACAAAAATAGTTAAGCCTCACACCGGTCAGATTTACAACTTTGGTTCTGCAAGCATGGAAATAATATCAACGGTTGAGGACCTTCTTCCCACAAAGATGCCATTCGTAAACGATACAAGTATGGTTGTCCGTGTAACTGTTGCGGGACAGTCAAATATGTTACTCGCTGATGCTTCATCAAATATGAAGGGCATAATCAGGTCTATGTACGATTCTCACGTTAAATCTGATATGGTAACGCTTGCCCACCACGGAGTTTGGGACACTACACCGGAATTATACAACGAAATAAAAGGAAAAGTGCTTTTCTGGCCTAACAATACTGCAGGCGCAAGAATGTATTATACCGATAAATCATCAAGCTCGGGCGCAAGACAGGCAATACAAGCCGCGCTTAACAATGCAACCGACGTATTTCTTGCTAAAGGCACAGATACAACGCTTAATCTCCCCTACACTCCCGTAGGAAACAAGCAAAGCTTTATTAACAGTACACTTAAATAATTATAATCTCTTATCTTACAGAGGTAAAAATGAAATCTCAATTTAAATTCACATCTCTATTGCTTGCTCTTATAATAGCGCTCGGCTCGTTTAGTGCTTGCGCAGAGTCAGGCAATAGCAATGACAGCACCGAGGATAGCGGCACGCAAGCAGAATCCTCGACGGTAACCGACAACGAAAACGCGGCAGACCTTTCACTCTTTCCCGAAAACGCATTTCCTATTTTTGACGGCAAGACCTACGCCGTAAAGGTAGTAACGTCCGACACGGCAAGCTCTGCGGAAAGACAGGTTGCGGCAAATCTTCGAAGCTCACTTAAGGCTCAAACAAAGCTTACGCTAAACGCAAGCACCGACTTTTTAGCGGCGGGCGAGTCATATAATTCAAGCGCTTATGAAATTCTCATAGGCGAAACCAAGCACGAGGAGGCAACGAGCGTATTCGGCTCAAGCTCATTCAACGGCTATGGAATAAAGGCGGTTGGAAATAAAATCATATTCTACTTTTCCACCGCAGACGAGGGCAAGGAGCTTGTTTCCCTCTTTATGGCGGCAATAAAAAGCACCGATAAGGGCGCTTTGTGGGTTCCAAGCTCGATAACGGTTGGAAAAAGCACTTCTATACATCTTATCGACGTCCCGACCTATCCCGCTCAATCCCTTACAACGGTTGATTGTGCAGACGATACCGCAATGATAGTTGCAAGCAATACAACTCTTGCAAAATTTAACGAGTATTGCGCAACTCTCGTAGCATCGGGATACACAGAATATTCAAAGCGCGATAACGTAGGCGAAACTCATTTCAGAACCTACACTAAGGGCACGAAGGCTCTTACCGTATACTTTTCAAACGGTACAAAGCAAGCAAGAATTATAGCGGGTCCTCTTAAGGATATTCCGTCAAAAAATATCGACCAATCCCCCGCCATAGTTGAGCCAACGCTTACCTTTGTCGCTCAAAGCAACAGCGTAGGCAACGGTCTTGCTCTTATATATCAGCTTTCGAACGGAAAATTTATAATAGTTGACGGAGGATATTATTTAAGCGACAAGATTTACAAGGAGCTTAAGACACTCCAGCCCGACGCATCAAAGATTACAATAGCCGCTTGGTTTGTATCGCATCCGCATATCGACCATCAGGACACGCTTGAAAGCTTTATAAGACAGCACGCAAACGAAATCGAGATAGAAAGTCTGTTCTTTAACTATGTAGACGCCGATTATTACGATAATCTCACCGCCCCGGACCAGATAACCGACCCCGATGCAAAGGAGGGCGACCGAGTAAATTACTTCCGTGAGATAATCTCAAAATACCTCTCGCGCAGCACCAAGATAGTAAAGCCTCATACAGGTCAGATATATAGCTTTGGCGAGGGCGCAGAGGTAGAGATAATATGGACGGTTGAGGACCTGCTCCCCACCGCTCTCGACAGAATTAATACCTCGAGTATGATAATTCGCGTAACCGTTGCGGGAACGTCGACTATAGTTCTTGCCGATGCAACCGGAGTTTCAAAGCAAATGATGCTTAATATGTACGGCTCGCATCTTGAGTCCGATATAGTAACGCTTGCACACCACGGAATTTGGATAGATACTCCCGAGATGTATAATACGGTAAAAGCGCCCGTTCTTCTCTGGCCCGCTAACACGGCAGGAGCAAACGAGGGATACACGCACAGCTACTCACGCCCCGCAATCTTAGCGGCGCTCGAAAACGCTACCGACGTTTATCTTTCAAAGGGTACGAATAACGTGCTTAAGCTACCTTATAAAACAGTTAATAATAAGGAAGCATTTATACAGGAAAATTTAACCTCAACAACTTAATAAGTTAAAAAAACTACTCAGATTCTACGCTTTAGGGTCTGAGTATGTTTTTTCTGTGAAGAAACCTTGAAGTCGCTTTTATTTTGCACAAAAAGCGATTGTTTTTTTTATTAATTCCGCTAATTGAAAAATAGGGGTTTATATGGTAAAATATACTTGATAAAATATATTCTGAAAGGAATTTTTTAACAAGAAAATCTATAAGGAGTGATACTTATGAAAAAGAAATCAATTTTTATTAAGTCGCTCTCTCTGTTATTAGTCTGCTTAATGCTTTTCCCTGCTCTAATCTCCTGCGCAGGTGACGATTTGGGCGGAGAAAGCTCGGACGTAACGGATGATAGCGCTATCCCCGGAGGAAATCCCGACGGTGGCGATGAAAACGGCGACGGAAACTCAAACGACGGTAACGAGAGCGCAGACGGTTCTATCGTAATTTATGCCGACGGCGCTTATGTCGGTAAGGTCATTCGTGCGGAAATTCCCGACGATATGGACAAAACTATGTACAACGATATTCGTACGTTGTTTAAGAACAAGGTTGGAAAGAACCCCTCTATCGAAACCGACTTCGCTGCGGCAGGTACTGAAAAGTATGACGGACCCGCAGTTATCGTAGGCTCTACCGACTATGAGGAAACAAAAACCGCTAAGAAGGGTCTTAAGGAAGGTCAGGCTAAGGCTGCTATCGTAGGTAACAAGTACGTTATCGTATGGACAACCGAAGCATCTGCGGTTGAGCTTTTCACAAAGCTTAAGACAACCTTCAACAAAAACGCAAAAAGCGATAACGTAACCATCACCTCTAAGTGGAACATAACAGTTACCGTTGAGGAGGTTAAGTTTGACGAAAGCGGACTTAAATCATCTATCCCGCTTCCCGACATTTCAAGCACGGGTCTTAAGTGGAATACAAACGGACGCGACTCAGGTCACGGCTCAAAGATTTATATTGCAAACAACGCAAATTCTACACACTTTACAAAATACGTTGCAGAGCTTAAGAACAAGGGTTTTACTCCCTACGCAACAAATAAGCTTCACACCAACGAATTTGCAACCTTCGTTACTAAGGAGCAGATAGTTCACGTTATGTTCTTTGCTCCCAAGAACGTAATTAAGGTAACGGTTGACCCCAGAAGCACGTTCGGACTTCCCGGTATCAAGGGTGAGAACGATGCTCCCAACCCCAACAACCTCCCCACCGAGTTCGTTCAGCTCGGCATGAAGCAGGTTTCGGGCGCTGCCGAGAACGGAATGGGTTATCTCGTAAAACTCCCCAACAATAAGTTTATAGTTGTTGACGCAGGATTTGCTTATGACTCGGGCGGAGGCGGAAGCTCGGGTGACTTCCTTGTCAGAACTATGAAGAAGATGCAGGGTAACGATAGCAAGCCCGTAATTGCGGCTTACATTATTACTCACATCCACACCGACCACGCAGGCGGATTTATGGGTCTTGCAAACGGTCAGGCAAAAAATGTTATAATCGAAAAGCTCGTTTACAATCAGCCCAGTGATGCTCAAATGAACGCAGTATCTAATATGTCGGGACGTAAAAACTGGGTTCCCAACGCTATCAACAAGCTCAAGAACGCAGGTAGCTTACAATCGGTTGTAAAGGCTCACCCCGGAATGCAGTTGTTCTTTACGGGTCTTACGATAACAATTATGGGCTCTATCGACGTAATCGAGGATAGCAACCATACCAAGATGAAGAACGGCAACGATTCCTCCGTTGTTTCTATGTTCGATATGTACGGCAAGAAGGTTCTCCTCACAGGTGACGCAGAGCCTCAGGAATCAAGAATTATCCGTGATATCTACGGCGGTATGGGCAATAAGACCTCTGTTCTTAAGGCAGACTTCATTCAGGTTGCTCACCACGGCTACGGTAACACCAACACCGACTACGCAAGCGGTAATGACCAGAACGCAATCAACGTAATGGCGAGCGGTGGCGTAACGGCGGCAGGACAGAGCCAAACCTACGCACTTATCCCCGTCGGTCTTGCTAACGGTAAGGACCCTGCAGGATACTATGACGCGGTTGGACATATGGGCGCATTGAAGATATTCAACAATGACCACCGTTTGGTTGCAACCGATAAGAACCTTACAATCAAGTTCAACACCAACGGAAGCTACACCATTGATAAGGTTAAGCATAGTAGCGGCTTCTGGATAGGCACTTGGACAACGTAAAAAACAAAGCACTCTAAGCTCCGTCATTCTTTTGGCGGAGCTTTCTGCTTAAAGGCGATTTTAAGCATATTATATAAATAGCAAACCCAATATAATAAATATGTAATATTACATAACGGAGGTCCTTTATATGAAAATATTACGATTTATCTCTTTTGCGCTGATAGCTACAATTCTATTCTCCGCCCTCGTCGCTTGTAAGTCCGAGAATATATTTGACCAAACGTCAAATTCAGGAAGCGAGCAAGGCGATACGCTCGAGGCCTTTAATCAAGGTAGCGATAGCGGCACACGAAAAACCGAAATTTGGGAAACCGAACACCCTAAACCAATCCCACACGAGCCTTTGACTATTTTCAAGGACGGAGAATATAAAACAAGCATTATCCGTCCCCATTCTCCAAGTCCTCTCGATGCATTCGTATACAGTGAAATCGTAAGACTGTTAAAGGACGCTACGGGCGTTACCCCCGAGGTAAAGACAGACTATAACGAATATACCACCGAGCCTTCGGTTCTTGTAGGCTCTACCTCATACGCTCACACACAGCGTGTTATGATGAAGCTTCAAGAATGTAGCGCCATCTCTCAATTTATGGGCGATATGTTCGTTATGGCTTATTCCGACGTCAACTCCGCGCTACGCATGGTTGAAAGATTTGGTAACAATATAAAAAAACATTCAAGCCGTGACGAGGTTACTATAACCGAAGATTGGGCAATCGGTTTTTCAATGGAAATTGAAAATCCTCAATCCTTTGACTCAACAGGTCTTATAGCCTCGGCAGAATTACCCAAGCTTGGCGGTGAAGCACTTGCAGAGCCTATTTACGCAGGTCAAGGCTCAAATCTTTACATTCAAAAAAACGCAACGCTTGATTTATTTAACACATTCTGCCTCGACCTTGCTATTTCAGGATTTCGTTACTACACTGATAACGAAATAAACGATAACAGATTTGCAACCTACGTTACAAAATCTCAAATAGTTCATATAATGTATTTCAAAGCAAGGAAAGAAATACGAATTGCCGTCGACAAGCGCGGTGAGGGTAAGAGCGGATTTGCTCTCCCCCGACTTTACGAGGAAAACGTATATAACACCATAGCCTCTCCAAGCCTTACGATGGTTGAAATCGACAACACGGGCTACGGCGGCGGTATGTGCTTTATCTACAAGCTTTCCAACGGAAAATTCTTCGTTGTCGATAGCGGTGTTAACAAAACCTCCGCTCGCGGCTCATCGGCTCAATGGATATACAAAACCCTTAAGGAGCTTGCGGGAAGTGAGCAAATAGTGGTTGCAGGTTGGCTTATCACTCACGTTCATTCCGACCACCTCGGCGGTCTTTACGATATGTCAAGGGATAGCGAAATAACGCAAAACCTCATTATCGAGCAGCTTATACACAACGAGCCTGCCGACGAGGTAACTAAAGAGCTTGATAACCTCACCGACAGCTCGGCAAACAAAATTTGGGCGTGGATGAATCCTATTATCGAGGCGTTTAATATCAAATCGGTTATCAAAGCGCATCCGGGTCAAATTCTCTACTATGCCGATGCTAAGGTAACGGTCCTTGCTTCGCAGGATGTCACTCTCGATATCAAGGAGAGCTTAAAGGACTCCAACGACGTATCGGTAGTTACACAAATTGAATTTAACGGCAAGAAAATCCTTATGCTCGGCGATGCAATCAAAAATGAGAATGCATTTTTAGCAAGAGTTTACGGTAGCGCTCTCAAATCCGACGTTCTCCAAGTAACGCACCACGGATTAAACGAATCGGGCGCGGATACCGCAGAGGGAAATCCTAATTCGGTAAATCAGCTTTGCGCGCCAAAGATAACACTCTGGCCCGCGGGCTATGACTCCTGCCATCAGGACGCCGACAAATACGCATACGCATTAACGGTGAAGCTTAATTCCTATCTCGTTAACAATACCGTTAAATACGGAGCAAAGGACGGAAACGTAACCTTTGACGAGAATTGGAGCGTAAAAGCGCCTTTTCCCATTCCGTAATACTGTAAAAGCACCATAAAATTTTAGGGGTAACGTCAAAAAAGGACGTTGCCCCATTTTCTTCACAAAACCGTCAAAAACTAAATATATTATGCACAATTAAGCCATTGGAAGTTTGTTAAAAATGTGTATTGTGACAAACGGAAATTTGTGATATAATTATCATAGGATTGGAATACCTTCCTATATATTATATAATATTATATACCGTTAATTAGATCAAGGAGGAAAAACGATATATGAAAATAAAAGCAAAATTCAAGAGTCTTTTAGCAGCTTTGCTTGTGCTTGCAACACTCTGCACTACACTTGCATCCTGCGCAGACTCAATCAACGGTGATGAAAGCAACTCCGATTCACTCGGCTCTGATATTTCAACCGATGCAGACGGCAACGTAATTGAAGGCGGTGATAGTGCTGAAAACGCCGACGGTATTATTACTCTCTTTGCAAACGGAGCATATGCCGCAAAGGTTATTAGAAGCGATACGCCTACCCCTGCGGACAAGGAGGCTTATACGCAAATAAGAGATCTTCTTAAGAAGCACACTGGCGTAAATCCCGCATTTGAAACCGACTTCGTTGCGGCAGGCGATGAAAAATATGACGGTCCCGCAATTCTCGTTGGAGAAACTAACTACACCGAGTCCACCGAGGCTAACAGAAAGCTTAGCGACAGTCAGGCAACCGCTACTATCTCGGGCAACAAATACGTTATTGCATTCTCCTCTCTCGAGGCGTTTGAAAAGCTCGTGAAAAAAATCGAAGCTACGCTTAAAAAATGCACAAATGATACGGTAACAATCGACTCCAAGTGGAAATTCAGTGAAAAGGTTGATTTCCTTTCATCGGGTAACGAAACCTTTAACGAAACAGGACTTATCGACTCGGTAAGCAACGTAAAATCCTTGATAATCAAGGATAATGACAATTTAAAGATAGACTCAAGCGGCTCGGGTCAAGGCTCGACAACATATTTCAACGTTGAAACCTCGGCTACCAAGACTAATTTCAATAACATTTGTAAAAATCTTGGCGATAACGGCTTGAAGAAATACACCACTAACGCAATCGGCAACAACCTTTTTGCAACCTATGTAACCAAGCAGCAGATAGTTCACGTTATGTACTTCCCCACTCAGTCGGTTAAGAAGTATGACGGTAAGCGCGATTACAACAGTGTTGGCAAGGAAGGCGTAATTCGTGTTACCGTTGACCAGCGCGGCGTTGGTACAGACGGAAAATTCTCTCTCCCCGGTCTTTCGGGCGAGAACAAATACAAGAAGACCACCGAGTCTAAAATGATAGTATGCGACATCGGTAACGCAGACTGGCCCGGAGGAATGTGTATTATTTACAAGCTTGCAGACGGTCGATTCTTTATAGTTGATGCAGGTATCGGCGGTACTAAATCCGATGGACGTGGATTTATAGGCTCGTCCTCAAGCTGGATTTACGAAACTCTTGCGAAGCACGCTGCCGACCCCAAGAATATTGAGGTTGCGGCTTGGCTTATTACTCACCCGCACTCCGACCACGCAGGCGGACTTTACGATATGGCGCTTGGCTACTACGGCTCTAAGAACGGAGCAAAGCACTGCGTAATGCCTAAGGAGATAAAGCAGTACGTTAAGATAGATACTCTTATCTACAACGCACCCGACAATCTTCCCGACTGTAACAGAGAGGGTTGGATTCCCGAAATAATCAAGCAGTTCAAGATTAAAAACGTAGTTAAGGCTCACGCAGGTCAGGTATTCTACTATGCAGACCTTCAATTCACCGTTTACGGCTCACTTGACGTTATGATTGAGAACAAGGGCAGAAGCGGCGACACTAACGATTTCTCACTTGCAATCAAGGTTGCATTTAACAACAAGACCGCACTTCTCCTCGGAGATAGCGATACTATTCCTAACGCAGAGCTTGCGCCTATCTACAAGCACGAGCTTAAATCCGATATTCTTCAGCTCGCTCACCACGGATACGGTGATACGGGTGACGCAAGCGTAAACTCCTACTGCAATCCCTCTTGGGTGCTTTGGGTTGTTTCGAACTCCGACCAGAGATCGGGTCAGAAGGTAAACGTAAATACCTCGATAGGAACTCTTAAGAACGTAACTCATATCAAGCCCGGTACAGATAACCTCGTTTACGACAGCAACTGGAAGTTAACGAGAATGACCCGTAACGATATGGTAAACGCTATTAAGGGTTGTGACGGCTCAACTCACGGAGCAAGTGGATGCGGACAGAAGCCGAGCTTCAAGAATAAATACACCTAATATCTACTAAAAAAGCATACCGCCTTACTATCATTAATTTGGTAGTGGGCGGTATTTAATTATGCACAAATGCCATCTTAAATTTTGTTAAAAATGTATATTGAGAGATATTTCAATTTATGGTATAATTATATTAAGAATGGCTATCTATGCGCATTTATCAATCCAATAATAAGGAGAATTTATATATGAAAAAATATTTAACTCCGTTAAAGCGAGCCTTATCGCTTCTGCTCCTGCTTGCAACGCTTTGCACTGCCTTTTCCGGCTGCACAAAGGCTTTGGGCGACGAGGATGCATCGGATACAAACGGAACAAACGGTATCAGTGGCTCGGGCGCTTCCTCCGACCTTTCAACCGATATCGGCGGTAACGGCAATAACGGCTCAAGCTCGGGCAACGGCGATGGCGGTGGCTCAACCGTAGACGGTATACCGATATTCTTAAACGGTGCTTACACGGCAAAATTTATCTGCTCGGATAAGGCGACGGCGTTTGAGAAGAACGCTTACGATCAAATAAGAAAGCTTTTCAAAACGAAAACAGGTATAAATCCCGAATCCGCGTCCGACTACGTTGCTAAGGGTGAAGAAAAATATGACGGCCCCGCAATTTTGGTTGGCGAAACAAATTACAACGAGTCAAAGCAGGCATACAAAAAGCTCCCTGCCGAGCAAGCGACGGGTACTGTTTCGGGCAATAAATACGTTATAGCGATATCCTCCGAGGATGCGCTCGAAAAATTTATTACGGCTCTTAAGAATAACCTTTCCAAAAAGGCAACGGCAACCGAGATAATAATTGATACCAAGTGGAACATAACCGCAAAATCGGGCTACATCGTATCGGGCAATGAAACCTTTGACGAAAACGGACTTAAAAGCTCCGCTACCCTCCCCAATGAGCTTGGTACGGGATACGATGCAGGTCAGGACTCGAAAACCTATATCAAGAGCAACGCCACTAAATCAACCTTTGACGCTCTTTGCAAGGAATTAGAAACGAATGGCTTCAAAAAATACACCACTAATTCGATAGGAAATAACCTTTTTGCAACCTATATAACGCAAACGCAGATAGTTCACGTTATGTTCTTCCCCAACAAGAGCCAAATCAGAACCGCTGTCGATAAGCGCGGCGAGGGTATGAGCGGATTTTCATTAACGGGTCTTTCGGGTGAAAACAGATATAAGCCCACCACAGACTCGAAAATGATTCTCTGCGATATTTCCAATGCCGATTGGCCGGGCGGTATGTGCCTTATCTTCAAGCTTTGCGACGGACGATTCTTTATAGTTGATGCGGGTGCGGGCGGATATCTCTCCGACGGACGCTCGAACAAGGGCTCGTCATCGGGTTGGATATATGCAACGCTTGCAAAGCATGCCGACGACCCTAAAAATATCGAGGTTGCGGCTTGGCTTATAACTCACGTTCACTCCGACCACGCAGGCGGTCTTTACGATATGGCGCTTGGATATTACGGCTACAACAAAGCAAAGCATACCGTAATGCCCAAGGAGGTAAAGCAATACATCAAGATAGATAAAATCATTTACAATGCGCCCAAAAAATTCCCCGACACCGACCGTTCGGGGTGGATGAAGAAGATAATCGAGGGATTTAACGTAAAGAACGTAGTTAAGGCGCATCCGGGTCAGGTATTTTATTTTGCAGACCTCACGCTTACTATATACGGCTCGCTCGACCTGATGCTCGAAAAATCGGGCAACTCCTCCGACCTTAACGATTTCTCGATTCTATCAAGAGCGCAATTCAACGGTAAATCTATGCTCATTACGGGCGACAGTGATACAATTCCCAACCCCGTAGTAGCGGCAATCTACAAGGAGTCCTTAAAATCCGATATTCTCCAAATGTCGCACCACGGCTACGGTGACGTCGGTGACCACGAGATAAACTCCTATTGCGACCCCTCTATGACGATTTGGCCCGTTGCAAAAGCGGATCAGAGAACAGATTACAACGTAAACGTCAAGGTTAGTATGGCATCATCGCTGACTACTCTTAGCGGACTTCGAAATATAAATCAAAGCAAGGGCAACGGTACTACCACGCTTTCAAACGGCAAGAACTACCGCCCGGGTATGGGTAATCTTGTATTTGATAAAAATTGGAACACGTCGACGATGACACGCTCCGATATGCTTGCCGCTATTCCAAAATGCGACGGTACTCACTGCGGAAATAAAAATTGCTCGATAAAGAGTAGCTCTAATCTTTACAAGGAATAATTTTTTCAAGGCTCTGAAATTTCGGAGCCTTGTTTTTTTTAAAATTATATTGCAAAAATTACTAAACTGTGCTATAATTATATGGGATATTATAGCATTTTTATTTAATCATATAGAATTAATAAACATTTCAAAACCATTTTAGGAGGATCAAGGATATGAGATCTATTTGGATAAAGCTTATATCATTCTTAATCATTGCGGCAACGATGATTTCAACGCTTGCGGCTTGTAGCTCGAATGATGGCACAGGCGAGTCGGATTCCGAGTCGAACGGCGGAACGGGTGGAGTTACCCAAACCGAGCCGATAGTCGACCCCGAGGGCGTTATCACTATTTTTGCAAACGGTGCGTACAACGCAAGAGTTATTCGTCCCGAAAATGCAACCGACGATGAAAAGAACGTATATAATCAAATAAGAGATTTATTGAAAAAGCGTACGGGCGAAAACCCCTCTATCAACACCGACTTCGTTGCGGCAAATACCGAGAGATATGAAGGACCCGCTATTCTTATCGGTGAAACCGATTACGATGAATCAAAGGCGGCATACAGAAAGCTTGGCGTAGGAGAAGCATCCGCAACTCTTAGCGGAAACAAATTCGTTCTCGCATTCTCTACCCCCGATTCTGTCAAAAACCTTATCGAGCTTTTCAAAACCAATCTCAACAAAAAGGCTTCAAAAACCGAAATAAAAATAAACAGCGATTGGGAAAAGAACATTAAGCTTCAATATTACACCTCGGGTAACGAAACCTTTGACGAAAACGGACTTAAATCGAGCGCAACCGTTCCCGGAAATCTCGGCACTCAGTATGATGCAGGTCAAAACTCTAAGACCTATGTAAAAACAGGCGCTACCAAGTCAACCTTTGACGAGGCTTGCGCAGCAGTTGAGGCTAACGGCTTCAAGAAATATACTACAAACAAAATCGGCAATAATGAATTTGCAACCTATGTAACTCAAACGCAGATACTTCACTTTATGTATTTCCCCAACAAGGGCGAGCTTAGAACGGCAGTCGACAAGCGTGGAACAGGAACAAACGGATTTACTCTCCCCGGACTTTCGGGCGATAACTCATATCCTGCGCTTACCAATTCGCTAATGACTCTCGTTGATATCGAAAACTCCTCTTGGCCCGGCGGTATGTGCCTTATCTTTAAGCTCTGCGACGGTCGATTTGTAGTTGTTGACAGTGGTGTCGGCGGACGTGACAATGACGGCTCGTCATCGGGTTGGGTTTACGCTTCCCTTGCAAAGCACGCTGACGACCCCAAGAATATTCGTGTTGCGGCTTGGGTAATTACCCACATTCACTCCGACCACGCAGGCGGTCTTGTTGATATGGCTCGCGGAACATATAATACCACCCTCAAGAAGGACGGAGAAAAGGTTAAGACACATAACGTAATGCCTCACGAGGCTAAGCAGTGGATAAAGATTGATACACTTATATTCAACCGTCCCGCTAACAACGTTGACGGTAGAAACGGTTGGATGGATGAGATAATCAACGCCTTCAAGGTTAAAAACGTAATCAAGGCGCATCCGGGTCAGGTATTCTACTACGGAAACTGCAAGTTCACGATGTACGGCTCTCTCGACCTCATAATTGACAAGAAGGTATCCAACCACAACGACGAATCCTTGTCTATGATGTTTGAATTTAACAATAAAAAATTCTTGGTTCTCGGTGACGCTTATCCCCAGAACACTGCGGCTCTTGCTAAGATATACAAGGAAAGCCTCAAGGCAGATATCGTTCAGGTTTCTCACCACGGATACGATAACACCGATGCGGCTCAGGTTTACGAATACGTTAAGGCGACTATGGTAATGTGGCCCGTTGCTGGATACGAAAAAGAAGGTTGCGACCTTGTAAACGCAAAAGTAAACGCCATATTCAAAAGCATTCCGAGCAATATGCAGTTTACGCCCGTCGGTAAGAATATCGACTTTGACGAAAACTGGAAGGCGGTTGCAAAATACAGTGTAATGAGTGCAATTCCCTATTGCGATTGCAACAACTGTAAATCGGGAACTGCTATAAAGAGTAGCGGTAACTAAATCAAAACAAAAAACAAGAGCATATCCATTTTTACTTGGGTATGCTCTTAAATTAAGAGGAAAAATATGAATCTTTGCGATATAAAAACTATTAAACAAACAATGGCGATGTTCTCTATAAATTTCAGAAAGGAATTCGGTCAGAATTTTCTTACCGATAACCTTGTTGTAGAGGATATTGCCGATAATTGCTGCGATTATAATACCAAAACAATTCTCGAAATCGGACCGGGTATCGGCTCACTTACAAAGGAGCTTGCCGAGCGATATGAGAACGTGGTTGCCGTAGAAATCGATAACGGTCTTATTCCCGTTCTTAAGTACACTCTCGGCTCTTATCCTAACGTCAAGGTCATAAACGAGGATGTTATGAAATGCAACCTTGCAGAAATCCTTGCTCCATACTTTGAAAAGGGCGGTGTTTCGGTTTGTGCAAATCTTCCCTATTATATCACAACTCCTATTTTGATGATGCTTCTTGAATCAAATCTCCCCTTTGACTATATAACCGTTATGATTCAAGAGGAGGTTGCGGACAGACTTTGCGCTTCTCCGGGTGGCAAGGCTTGCGGAGCTATTACCGCAGTTCTCAATTATTACGGAACGCCCGAAAAGCTCTTTACCGTTCGTTCCGACAGATTTATTCCCGAACCAAAGGTAGACTCTGCGGTAGTTCGCATTAAGCTTCACAAGGACAAGCCCTATAAGCCGCTTAACGAGGATATATTCTTCAAAACCATCAGAGGCGCATTTGAGCAACGCAGAAAAACTCTGCCAAACTCTCTTTCGTCGGTATTCACCGAGCTTTCTAAGGCGGAAATTACCGATATCATTCTCGATTGCGGTCACGATATAAATATTCGCGGCGAGCGACTCTCTATGTCGGATATCTGTTCACTTGCCGATAAGCTTTATATTAAATTGAATAGTTGAATAGTTGAATACTTAAATAATTAATATTTTTATAGATAAATAAAACTTTTAAAAAAGCTTTTTTTCACAAAAACCCCATCTTTCAAAAACCTTGAAAAATGGGGCTTATTTTTTATCGTAATTACCTTGCTCGACCGACGAACTATCAATGCTCGCACCGCACCTTTTAATTGTAAGGACAGGCGTCCTCGACTGTCCTTATCAAATAATCATTTAGGCAGCGCACATAAAACGGCATTATTTTTCAATATCCGAAAGTGCCGCACCGATAACGGTAGCATACTGTGAAAGCTCGGGTATTACGAACTTAATTCCAAAATTATCCTCAAGACCGTTAAATACGTTATTTATCGCCTTAATAGTCGTAAGGTTACCTGTAAGCACAACGGTTTTAATATTATAGCTTCGAGCCGCAAATACTGCAAGCATAGCAATCGTTTCACCAACCATATTTGCGATACCTAAAGCAAGGTCCTCGGTTGTCGCCATATCCGAAAGCTTGCCAAAATTTGCCGCGGTAAGCTCACGGTTTATCTGGATAGCGCCATCCTTTGACATATCCTTGATTTTAAGGTCGATATTATCAAGATTACCGCCCTCGCAGAGCGTTTGAATATGCTCGATAGTATCTACGCCAATCATTTTTTTGGAAAGTCCGACAAGAGTTCCGCCACCTACTCCCGTTCCGCCAAGATAAGTGGTTTCAGTCTTATTTCCAGCCTTTTTTGCATACATAATTGCAGTACCCGTGCCCATACTTACAACGATAGCCTCGTCAAGACCCGAAAGAAAGAGTCCTCCGCTTCCAACACAAGAAAACTCGGATACTTTTTCGCAATCAAGAGCATAAAGAGGCTCTTTTATATAAGACGAGCCAACACCCGTCATAAGAACACGGTCTATATCATTCAAGCGCAAGCTATTCTCCATTGTAAATTTACCGAAAGCGCCATATACCGAGGTTATAGCGTCGGCAGCTGTTACGAGCATAGGGTCAATAAGCTCGTGCTTTCCGTTTTGAGAGCGAAATCCAACTATCTTAGTCGTACTTCCGCCTATGTCGATACCTATTATTGTACGCACAGAAAACCTCTCCCTTCATTTTTTATTTCTTTTACTTTAATTATCAATTTTATTAAAAATATTATAGCACATTATTGAAAAAAAAGCAATATTATGTTATAATATCGAAAGGATATTTTACAGTTTTTAATAAAAAGAGGTATAATTTATATGTTACAGGCTAAAGAAATATTAACATCAAAAAAGCTCTTTATATTCGATATGGACGGAACTATCTATCTTGGAGGTATTCCCTTTGATTTTGCGATAAGATTTATCAAAAATCTTCGCAAAAGCGGTAAGCAGGTGCTTTTTTTCACAAACAATGCATCGCATACTACTCCGTTTTATCAAAGCAAGCTTTCACGTCTTGGCTTTGAGCCGTCAATAAACGAAATTATGACCGCAGGCGACGTTACCTATGAGTTTTTAAGCCGCCACAGAAATGGCAAATCGGTTTATATGGTTGCAACCGACGAGCTTGTTGAGGAATACCGAGCAAAGGGCATAAACATACTTAACGGCAAAGCGGATATTCAAAGCGCCGATGTGGTTGTGACGAGCTTTGATACCTCGCTCACTTATGAAAAGCTTAATATTGCTTGCCGACTTATTCGAGGCGGAGCAGAATATATTTCAACGCACCCCGACTTCAACTGTCCCACCGAAAACGGCTTTATACCCGACAGTGGCGCAATTGCGGCTCTCGTTACCGCATCAACGGGCATTCTTCCTACCTACTTTGGCAAGCCCTACAAGGAAACGATTGAAATGATTGCCGAATATACAAAATATTCAATCGATGAAATGTGCATATTCGGTGACAGACTCTACACCGATATAGCTCTTGGAAAGAGCTTTGGCGTTACGTCCTGCCTCGTTCTTTCGGGAGAAACTCAGCAAAGCGACGTCGATGCGGCAAAGGACGCTGACAAGCCCGACCTTATCTTTAACTCGCTTGACGACGTCGATAAATTAATGTTTTAAAATTTATTATAAGGAGAAATTATGGCATTTGATGCAGGTATGCTCGCTTGTACCCTTGCGGAAATCCGCAGAGTAGCACTTGGAGCAAGAATAGAAAAGGTATATCAGCCTGAAAAAGACGAAATAGTGCTTCAAATGCGAAGCTTTGAAGGCGGAAAGCGACTTCTTATCAATGCAGGCTCGAATAACCCGAGAATAAATTTTTCTGAAATTCAAAAGGAAAATCCTCAAAATCCGCCTATGTTCTGCGTGCTTCTCAGAAAATATCTTCAAGGAGCAAAGCTTTCGTCAATAGAGCAAGAGGACTTTGACAGAATTGCATATCTCGGCTTTGACACGCGCGACGAAATGGGCTTTGAATGCCGTCGCTATCTTATAGTCGAGCTTATGGGCAAATACAGTAATTTAATTTTTGCCGACGGAAATAAAAAGATAATAAGCGCCCTCCGTACAAGCGATTTTTCCTTTGACAGTGTGCGCCAGCTTATTTCGGGAGTAACGTATACCCCGCCCTCCTCAATGGGTAAGACAAATCCTAAAGCCGTAACCGAGGGTGAATTTATCTCATTACTCGCATCCGCCCCAAAGGATAAGCCTGCCGACAAATGGATAGTAAGCTCGTTTATGGGAATTGCGCCCGTGGTTGCCCGTGAGATAGTATTAAAGGCAAGCAGCCGCACCGACACCCTTATCGATGACTGTGAGGCAAATTCTCTTTGGGCGGAGTTTTCCTATGTTGCGGATATAATCAAAACCGAGCGCTTTAGCCCTACTCTTGCGCTTGACGGTGAGAAATGCGTCGAATATTCCTTTATAGACCTTTCGCAATACGCATCTCTTGAAATAAAGCGCTTCGATAGTGCGGGAAAGCTTCTTGACGCATACTTTGCAAGCCGCGACAATGATATAAGAGTCCACCAGCGGGCATCGGATATACTTAAGCTTCTTTCCAACGCAGAAAGCAGAATTCTTAAAAAAATAGACCTTCAACGCTCCGAGCTTGCCGCTTGCGACGAGGGTGAGGTCTTTAAAAAATACGGTGATTTAATAACGGCAAACATTTACAGACTTCAAAAAAGAGCATCGGTGGTCGAGCTTGAGGATTATGAATCTATGGACGAGGACGGTAATTTTTCGACGGTAAAAATAAGCCTTGATACACGCCTTTCGCCTGCTGCTAACGCTCAAAGGTACTATAAAAAGTACGCAAAGACAAAAACCGCAAGAGTCGAGCTTGCAAAGCAGATATCCCTTGCCGAGCAGGAGCTTGAATATATTTACACGGTTTTTGATGCTTTGACAAGAGCCGAATCCCCCGCAGACCTGTCCGAAATACGCGACGAGCTTTACAGAGCGGGCTACGCTTCGAGAATGAAGGCATATTCGGGTGGCTCTCACAAGCAAAAAGCACCCGCTATTATGCAATTTGAAACAGTTGACGGAATGAAAATTCTTTGCGGCAAAAACAATCTTCAAAACGAGCATATCACTCATAAGCTTGCCGAAAAGCAGGATTACTGGTTTCACGCCAAGGGTACGGCAGGCTCGCACGTTTTACTCGTTACAGAGGGTAAAGAGCCGACCGACCTTGATTTTACAACTGCGGCAGAGATTGCGGCATATTATTCTAAGGCAGAGGGCTCTAATATCGCCGTAGATTATACCCTCGCTAAGAACGTAAAGAAAACGGCAGGCGGTCGCCCCGGCTTCGTTATATATCACACCAACTGGACGGCATACGTTACACCAAGCGGTGAAAAAATATCCGCTCTGCGCAAAAAATAACAGAAAAATATTAAATTATATAAAATAAAGGAGTTAAAAAATGATTTTCGGTAAGCACGTTAACCGTTATTATCTAAAATACTCTCCGCTTATTTTACTTGGACTTATAGCGCTTTTCTTCGTCGACAGTCTTCATCTCGTTATCCCAAAGCTATACGGAATGGTAATAAACGGAATAGATAACGGATTTGTCGTAATTGATGGGGTGACTCGCACCTTTGATATGACCTTCCTACTCGACGAAATATGTCTGCCAATGATAATTATTATTCTTATAATGGTTCTTTGCAGATTTCTTTGGCGTATCTGCCTTTTCGGGGCGGGAATTCTTATGGAAACAAATTTGCGCGGACGTATGTTTGACCACGCAAAGGACCTTTCTCAGCAGTATTATCAAACCAACAAGGTCGGAAACCTTATGTCCTACTTTACAAACGACCTTCAAACGATACACAACTGCTTTGCAAACGGTCTTATAATGTTCTTCGATGCGATTATAATGTGTACGATGGCAATATCAAAGATGGTATTAATGCATCCAATTCTTGCGCTTTTATCGCTTATTCCTATCATTATATTCTTCTGCTGCTCACTTATCGTTAAAAAATATATGTCGATAAAATGGCGTCGCAGACAAGAGGCATTTTCAAGCCTTTCCGACCACGCTCAGGAGACCTTTGCGGGAATTGCGGTTATAAAGGCATTCGTTAAAGAAAGCTATGAGCTTCTCAGATTTAAAAAGCTTTGTAAGGACAACGAGGACAGAAACGTCGAATATGTAAAGCTCTCTCAAATGCTTTCGGTAATGCTTTTACTCTTTACCGAGTCGATAACCTGCATTATAATCGGCTACGGTGGATATCTCGTTCACGAAAACGTGCTTAACGCAGGTCAGCTCGTTGAATTTATCGGATATTTCACCTCTATAATCTGGCCCGTTACCGCAGTTGCCGACCTTGTAAACCTCAACTCTCAGGGTAAAGCATCGCTTGAGCGTATAGGCGAGTTTCTCGACACTCCCTCCGACGTTGCAGACGTAAACGTAATTGACGGAGTTGAAATCAAGGGCGAAATTGAGTTTAAAAATCTCACATTCTCTCACCCCAACACCGACAGAGATATACTCAAGAGCGTATCCTTTAAAATAAACGCAGGCGAGCGAGTTGGACTTATCGGTCGCACGGGAGCAGGTAAAACCACTATCGTAGACCTTATTTTACGCACCTACAACGTCCCCGACGGAACTGTATTTATAGACGGTACGGATATTAACAGAATACCTATAAAGACCTTACGCGCAGGCGCAGCATACGTTCCGCAGGACAATTTCCTTTTCTCGGATACCATCGAAAATAATATTTCCTTTGCTACCGACAACGGAACATTTGAGCAAGTGGTCGAGGCGGCGAAGATGGCAGACGTTCATTCTAATATCGATGAATTTCCAAAAAAATATCAAAGTGTCTTGGGTGAGCGAGGTGTTACCGTTTCAGGCGGTCAAAAGCAAAGAATTTCTATCGCCCGCGCTCTTATGAAAAATGCGCCGATACTCATTCTTGACGATTCGGTTTCGGCAGTTGACGTAAACACAGAAAAAACTATCCTCTCAAACCTCAAGCAGATGCGTGAGGGCAAAACCACAATTCTCATAGCGCACAGAATAAGCACTATCGAAAATATGGATAAAATAATATTTATAGATGACGGTGATATAATTGCCGTTGGCACTCACAAGGAGCTTTATGACTCCTGCGAGGATTACAAAACGCTTGTCGACCTTCAAAAGCTTGACGACGTTAAGGAAACCGATAAAAATGAGAGCGAGGTGAATTTAAATGTATGAGTTCTTTCCTCTTTTACTGATTGGCGCAATAGTTGCCGTATTCACAACCGCTTTTATAATAGCGTTTGCTCTTATGAAGGATAAAAAGGAGGCTATCGGATTTGACCGCAATATGAAGGACTCGGAAATCCTAAAGCGCCTTATGCCCTATGTAATGCGTCGCAAAAAGCTTTTCGCATTGGCAATTTTACTCGTTCTTCTTTCAACCGTTTACTCAATCGGCTCGCCTGCATTACTTGGAAAAGCAATAGAAACGGTAAGCGCCGAGGAGGGCTTTGAGTTAAGCTCGCTTGCGTGGATAGTGGTAGCGCAAATCTGCTTACTTATAGTTACGCTCTTTGCAAACTATTTCCAAGCGATAACACTTCAAAAAATCGGTCAGCGAATAGTTTCTGATATACGCTCCGACCTCTACGAGCATATAGAGGGACTATCTCACAATCAGCTCAATAAGATACCCGTAGGTACGCTTGTAACGAGAGTTACCAACGATACCGACGCAATATCAACCACCTTTACCAATATATTGGTAAATCTTATAAAGAACTTCTTTATAATCTTGGGAATACTTGCGGCAATGATATTTATAAACTATATGCTTACGCTTATGGTTCTCTGCTTCATTCCCTTTATCATTCTTTTCACTCTTATATTCAGAAAATTTTCAAGACGCGCTCACCGTAGAGTGCGTGACGCAAGAACTGATATAAATATATTCCTTTCGGAAAATCTTTCGGGTATGAAAATAATCCAGATATTTAACCGTGAGGAAAGAAAGAAAAACGAATTTGACGTTAAAAACGCCGAGCTTGGAAAAGCAAAATTCGGTCAGATATTCGTTTTCGGTATCTTCCGCCCCGTCGTTTATATGCTTTATATCTGCTCGGTCCTCTGCCTTTTCTACCTCGGAGCGAGAGGATATATTAAGGGCACATCATTCTTGGGTCAGGTTATAACGAGCGGCACTATCGTTGCATTTTACTCATATATTTCAAAATTCTTTAACCCGATACAAAACCTTGCCGAGCAGTTTAACCATCTGCAAGCGACATTTGCCTCGGCAGAAAAAATTCTTCGTATATTCGACCTTAAGCCCGATATAGTTGACGAGCCCGATGCTATCGAGCTTGAGCATATTGAGGGTAATATTGAGTTCCGCGACGTATGGTTCTCATACCTTCCCGATGAATGGGTGCTTAAGGGTGTTTCCTTTAAGGTAAACGCAGGCGACACGGTTGCATTCGTTGGCGCTACGGGTAGCGGTAAATCGACAATTCTCGGTCTTATATGCCGAAATTACGATATACAAGAGGGTCAAATACTCATCGACGGTATAGATATCAAAAAAATAAAAATTTCCTGCCTACGCAAGCATTTTGGACAGATGCTTCAAGACGTATTTCTTTTCTCGGGTACGGTCCGTTCAAATATTACGCTCGGACTTGAGGGTATTACCGACAAGGAAATAAACGAGGCTTGCCATTATGTAAACGCAGATAAGTTTATTAACCGTCTTGAGGGCGGACTCGACGAGATAATTCGTGAGCGCGGTAATAACCTCTCGGCAGGTCAACGTCAGCTTCTCTCATTTGCGAGAACGATAGTTCATAAGCCGTCGGTTATGATTCTTGACGAGGCTACGGCAAACATCGACACAGAAACCGAAATTCTCATTCAAGACTCTCTTGAAAAAATGATGAATATTGGAACAATGCTCATCGTTGCGCACCGTCTTTCAACAATTCAGCACGCCGACAACATTATTTTGCTCGACCACGGAGAAATTGTCGAGCAGGGCACGCATAACGAGCTTCTTTTGCAAAAGGGTAAATATTATAATCTTTATTCCTTACAGTTTAGCAAGGAGCAATTGAAAAATAAATAACATAAACGGCAGGGATATTGCTTCCCTGCCGAAATTTTTATTTAATTATTTATTGTTTCTTCTCTTTTTTACGCTTTCTTGCCGCCTTTGTTTCGTCAACTACAAGGCGTGACAACGCAATCAAAGCAATTACGTTTGGTAAAACCATTAAATAATTGAAGAAGTCGGTAAGCTCCCAAACAAGGTCGTTTGAAAGCACAGTTCCCAAAAATACGCAAAGAATTGATATCGACGAATAAATTATTACAAGCGCTTTATTATTTTTAAACAAATACTGCGCATTAAGACGTCCAAAGAAATTCCAGCATATTATCGTTGAGAAAGCAAAGAAAAGTAAGCAAATCGCTACGAAAATGCTACCAAACGTATTTCCGAAAACACTCGATACCGCCTGCTGCATCGCATTAGTCTTAGATATGACCGCAAGAGGTCCGCTTATTGCCGCTTGGTACGCATCTCCCGAAAGTCCGTGAAGCACTCCGCCCTCGCAATAAAGCGTTGATATGATAACAAGCGCCGTCATCGTAAGCACCATAAAGGTATCTACAAAGACTCCAACCATAGCCGCAACGCCCTGCTGATGGGGATGCTCAACGCTTGCCATAGCGTGTGCGTGTGGCGTAGAGCCCATTCCCGCCTCGTTAGAGAACAGTCCTCGCTTTGCGCCCTGACTTACCGCAATTTTGATTGCCGCGCCTACACCGCCGCCTATAAGGGCATTCGGAGTAAATGCGTACTTAAATATCATTCCAAAGGTTTCGGGGATATATTTTATACGAATACAAAGAATTACCAATCCGCAAGCCAAGAAAAGTATCGCCATAATCGGCACAAGCTTTTCGGTAATAGATGCAAGTCGCTTAACTCCGCCAAAGAATATCAAGGCACAGAGAGCAACAAGAGCAAGTCCGATTACCCAAGTAAAGCTTGCGGGAATACCGAATGCATTTGAAAATGACTCGGCAATCGAATTCGATTGAACCATAAGTCCCATAAATCCAAGGGCAAGAACTGCTGTTAACGCAAAGATAAAGGCAAGCACCTTACCAAAGACTCCTCGGAAAGCGTGCTTTATGTAATATACGGGTCCTCCGAGGATATTTTCACCCTCGACCTTTCGAGTTTTTTGAGCCAACACTGCCTCGGCGTAGTTAGTTGCCATTCCGAGAAAGGCTATGACCCACATCCAAAATATCGCTCCCGGACCGCCTATAAGTATTGCTCCGCTCGCTCCGACGATATTACCCGTTCCAACCTGAGCCGCAATTGCGGTTGCGACGGCTTGAAAGGAGCTAAGACCGTTTCCGTGAGCCTTTTTCTTTGAGAAAACTCCGCCAAAGGTTTGCTTCATTCCCTCTCCCAAGCATCGTACCTGAACAAATCTTGTTCGAATACTGAAGAAAAGTCCCGTTCCAACGAGCAATATTATAAGAACGTAGTCCGAAAGATATGCGTTTATTGTTTTAAATATATTTAAAATAACGTCCATTAAATCTGATCTTCCTCTAAAAGCTCAACGCCATTTTCAAGAAGAAGCTTTTCCGTTCTTTCCGTATCGTCGGTACGCATAACCGCATAAGCCTTATCCTTATTGGTTGTAACGAGTGCGTAAAGATACTCTATATTTACGTTATTTTCCTCAAGCAAGCAAAGAACGCTCGAAAGTCCGCCCGGAACGTCGGGAACTGCAAATGCCGTTACAGTACGAATGTTTGCGGTATGTCCCGCCGCCATAAGCACGTCTGCCGCCTTTTGAGGATCATCGGCTATCATACGAACGATGCCGTAATCACTTGTGTCGGCAATACACATTGAACGAAGGTCAACGCCTGCCTTTGCGATTATATCACTTATTTCGTGTAATGAGCCTTTTTTATTTGCAAGAAAAACCGATAACTGTCTTATTCCCATATCAATTTTCTCCTTATCCTTTTTAATCGTGAAGCTTACGCTCGTCTATAATTCTTACCGCCTTACCCTCGCTTCGAGCGATTGTCTTAGGCGGAACAAGATGAACTGCGGGGCTTATTCCAAGCATAGTGCGAAGTGCGTCCTGAAGTCCCTTTTCTCTGTCGGAAATAACCTTTACCGAATCATCAAACTGCTCGGGGGGAAGCTCTACAAATACGTCAAACGTATCGTTATTGTTCTTTCTTCCAAGCTTAATAAGATAATTTGCGGTAAAGCCCTCCTGAACGAGAACGGTTTCTATCTGTGAGGGGAATACGTTAACGCCACGAATTATCATCATATCGTCACTTCTTCCCATAGGCTTTGCCATTTTAATAAAGGTTCTGCCGCAGGAGCATTTCTCTCTTGTGAGAACGCAAATATCTCTCGTTCTGTAACGCAATACGGGGAAAGCCTCCTTATCAAGGCAGGTAAATACAAGCTCGCCCTTTTCTCCCTCGGGTAAAACCTCGCCCGTTTCGGGATTGATTATCTCTGCAACGAAGTGGTCCTCGTTTATATGCATTCCCGTCTGCTCCTCACATTCAAAGGATACTCCGGGGCCAGATATCTCTGTGAGTCCGTAAATATCGTACGCCTTAATTCCAAGTGTTTCCTCTATACTTCTGCGCATTTCCGAGGTCCAAGGCTCTGCGCCGAAAATTCCCGCCTTTAAGGGTATCATATCGGGTGTATATCCCTTTTCCTTTAACGCCTCACCAAGATAGCAAGCATAAGAGGGAGTGCAGCAAAGCACTGTTGCTCCGAGGTCGGTCATAAACTGAAGCTGACGCTCGGTGCTACCCGAGGACATCGGAAGCGTAAGGCATCCAAGCTTGTGCGAGCCGCCGTTAAGACCCGCTCCGCCAGTAAAGAGTCCGTAGCCGTAGCTTACCTGAACTATATCGCGCTCATCTGCTCCAACCGCAACAAGGGCGCGCGCACAGCAATCCTCCCACAAATCGATATCGTGCTGAGTATAGTAAGCGATAACTCTCTTACCCGTTGTACCCGAGGTCGAGTGAATTCTTACGCACTCATTAAGAGGCTTTGCCAAAATTCCGTAGGGGTATGTATCTCTAAGGTCAGATTTTTCAAGGAAAGGAAGCTTATAAAGGTCATCGATGCTCTTGATATCGTCGGGAGTAACGCCCTTTGCCTCCATTTTAGCGCGGTAATGCGGTACGTTGTCATAAACGTGCTTTACCTGCTTTACAAGCTTTTCCGATTGAAGCTTCTTTATATCCTCAACCGCCATAGTTTCAAATTCGGGTTGATAATATTTTTTGATACTCATTTTTTTGCCCTGCCTTTAATTATTCTCCGCGTCCAAGCTCAAAAGCCTTTACGTTCATTTCAACAAATTTAGGAGCAACGGTCTGCTTTATTGCTTCTATCCATTTTTCCTTAGACATTGGCATAAGCTTAGAAAGTCTACCCATAAGAACTATATTTACCGCCTTTGACGTACCTGCCGCAAGAGCAAGCTCAAGAGCATCTATCTCGTCAATAGAAACTCCCTTTGCCGAAAGATTATCAAGAACTGCATGAGGATAAACAGCAGCACCTGTAATAACGGGCATAGGCTCTATTTCCTGAGCGTTTACTATTATTTTTCCGTCCGCCTTAAGATACTGAGCATATCGAGCCGCCTCGAGCTTTTCGAAGGAGATAATAAAATCTGCCTCACCCTTATCTATAATAGGCGAATATACCTTTTCACCGTATCTAACGTAGGTTACAACGCTTCCGCCTCTCTGGCTCATTCCGTGTACCTCGGAAACCTTTACGTCATATCCCTCATTCATAAGAAGTCTGCCGAGAAGCTTACTTGCGAGAAGCGAGCCCTGACCGCCGACTCCGACTATCATAATATTCTTAGTGCTCATTCTGCGTCACCTCCTATAAATGCATCAAAAGCGCAAAGCTGAGTGCATACTCCGCAGCCTACGCAAAGAGTTGCGTCTACGAACGCCTTACCGTCCTTTGTTGTGATTGCAGGACAGCCTATTCTTGTGCAAGCCTTGCAGGACTTACATTTATCCGCATCAACCTTAAGCGCAGGCTTTGCCTTAACACTCTTAAGAAGCGCGCAGGGACGGCGAGAAATAACTACCGACGGCTCGTCTGCCGCAAGCTCCTCCATTATAACCTTTTCGGTTGCCTTAAGGTCATAGGGGTCTACAACACGCACTCTGTTAATTCCGAGAGCATGGCAAAGAGCCTCGAGGTCTATCTTTGTTGCGGGGTCGCCCTTAATATTGTATCCTGTGGTGGGGTTTTGCTGATGTCCAGTCATACCCGTAATAGAGTTATCAACTATTATAACGGTAGAATTAGTGCCATTGTAAGCAATATTTGCAAGTCCCGTCATACCCGAATGCATAAAGGTCGAGTCGCCGATAACCGCAACGGTCTTACCCTCGCTTGCTCCACCGTTTGCCTTATTAAAGCCGTGAACGCCCGATACCGATGCTCCCATACAGAGAACCGAATCGATAGCGGTAAGAGGGGGCGCCATTCCGAGCGTATAGCAGCCTATATCGCCAAGAACGGTTATTTTCTTCTTTGCAAGCGTATAGAACAAGCCTCTATGAGGACATCCTGCGCACATAACGGGAGGACGAACGGGAATTACGTCCTCGGATGCGGTGAATGCCTTATCCTCTATACCGAACGCCTTTGCAACCATTGACTGTGAAAACTCTCCGCAGATTGGGAAAATATTCTTACCCTCAACAGAAAGACCGATAGACTTACAGAAATCCTCAATAACGGGATCAAGCTCCTCGATAACAACCACTCTCTTATGCTTTGCCGCAAAATCCGAGATAAGCTTTGCAGGAAGCGGGTTTACAAGTCCAAGCTTCAAAACCGAAACGCTATCTCCAAATACCTCCTTAACGTACTGATAAGAGGTTCCCGAGGTAATGATACCAAGCTCGCTCGACTCGCAAAGCTCTGCTCTGTTAAGCTCACAGCTCTCGGCATACTCTGCGATAGCGGCAGTTCTCGCCTCAACAACGGGATGCTTTGCTATTGCATTTGCGGGAGCCATTATGTATTTCTTGGGGTCCTTTGCGTAATCACGCTTTACCGCCGCAAGAGGCTCGCAAAGCTCTACTGCGCACTGTGAATGCGCAATTCTCGTACACATACGAACGATAACAGGCGTATCAAATTTTTCAGAAAGCTCGAACGCCGCCTTTGTAAACTCCTTTGCCTCAACGGAATCGGAGGGCTCGAGCATAGGAACCTTTGACGCTATAGCATAATGTCTTGAGTCCTGCTCGTTCTGTGAGGAGTGCATTCCGGGGTCATCCGCAACGAACACCACAAGACCGCCGTTTACACCCGTATAAGAAAGCGTAAAGAGGGGGTCTGCCGCTACGTTAAGACCAACGTGCTTCATACAGCAAGCGCTTCTTGCTCCCGCTAAGGATGCACCGAAGGCTACCTCGCAGGCTACCTTTTCGTTAGGCGCCCACTCACAGTAAATTTCATCGTACTTTGCCGCATACTCGGTTATTTCAGTCGAGGGCGTGCCGGGATAGCTCGATACGATAGAGCATCCTGCCTCGAGGATACCGCGAGCTACCGCTTCATTTCCAAGCATTAATTTTTTCATAATTAAAACACCTTTTATTTATATAAATTAATTATTTTTCGTCTTCAAGAGAGCTTGCCGCTCTTACCTTGACCTCTTTGTTATAGCAGCTGAATATTTCATCAACGCTATCGGGCTTTTTCTTCTGTGTGCAAAGGCTTACTATCGGGACGATAACAAGTCCGCAAAGCATCGCTATAACTCCCGTATAAAGCGAATTTTGGAATACGAAATGTATAAATCCGCTCTGTGGAATAAGCTTGCACATCGAAAGGATAAGCTGAGTAAGCATTATACCCACGCCAAACCCAAAGGATGCCCAAACCGCAGGTCTTGTAACCTTTTTCCAATACAGACCGTAAAGGAACGGAGCCAAGAATGCGCCCGCAAGCGCTCCCCACGATATTCCCATCATCTGCGCTATAAAGACAAAGTCCTTCCATACAGTATCCTTCAAAATTGCTATCGCCGCAGAAATCGCTATAAAGAACACTATAAGCGCTCTAAGCACCAAAAGCTTTTTCTTTTCTGACATTCCCTTTTTAGCAAGGGGAACGAACATATCGAGCGTTATCGTTGAAGCCGACGTAAGCACCAACGAGGAAAGCGTTGACATTGATGCCGAAAGCACCAAAACTATAACTATTCCTATAATATACGGAGAAAGATTTTGAAGCATCTGCGGAATTATAAAATCGTATCCGTTTGCGCTGACCTGCTCCTGCGTTACAAAGAGTCTGCCAAATCCACCGAGGAAGTAGCATCCGCCCGCAACTATTATAGCGAACACCGTTGAAATAACAGTTCCCTTCTTAATTGCGCCCTCGTTGGATATTGCGTAAAACTTTCCTATCATTTGAGGAAGTCCCCAAGTACCGAGCGAGGTAAGCAAAACTACGGTTATAAGCGATACGGGGTCGGGGCCAAAGAGTGAGGCGTATTCCCAACCGCTATTTTGTGCAAGAAGCTCTGCCGAGGAAATAAGTCCTCCGTTCTGCATAAGCACTGCCACTATAACCACCACTATTCCGACGAGCATAATAATTCCCTGAATAAAATCGTTTATTGCGGTCGCCATATAACCGCCAAATACAACGTAAACGCCCGTCAATACAGCCATTATAAGTATGCACGCCCAATAAGGAATTGAAAACGCAATACCGAAAAGGCTTGAAAGTCCGTTATAAAGCGAAGCAGTATAAGGAATTAAGAATACAAAAACTATAACCGACGCTACCATCTTAAGCTTTGACGAGCCAAATCGCTTTTCGAAAAAGTCGGGCATCGTCTTGGAATCAAGATGCTGAGTCATTATTCTCGTTCTTCTTCCGAGGACGTTCCACGCCAAAAGTGAGCCGATAAACGCGTTTCCAAGTCCTATCCACGTTGAAGCAAGACCGAAGTTCCAACCGAACTGTCCTGCATATCCAACGAATATTACCGCCGAAAAATACGACGTTCCAAATGCAAATGCCGTAAGCCAAGGACCTACCGATCTACCGCCAAGCACGAATCCGTCAACCGAGGCGGCTTTTCTTCGGCAATAGAGTCCAACGCCAATCATCAACGAGAAAAAGCAAACAACAAGAACGCTTGTAAAAATCTGAGTTGTCATTTTTCTACCTCGTCCGTCAACCTGTTATCTGCGCTTCTACAAGGCTTCCGCCGCAGTATATTTCACGAAGCTTGGGCTTTTCTATTTTTCCCGTAGGATTTCGGGGAACCTTTGCAAAAATTATTTTTCTCGGGCGCTTATATTTAGGAAGTGACATACAAAATTCGTTAATCTCCTCCTGCGTACATTCCATTCCCTCTTTTATCTCGATTATAGCCGCCGCTATCTCTCCAAGTCGCTTATCGGGAAGACCTATAACTGCAACGTCCTTTATCTTCTCGTGCGCTCTCAAATGGTCCTCTATCTGTACGGGATAAAGATTTTCGCCGCCGCTTATAATAACGTCCTTCTTTCTGTCAACAAGGTAGATAAATCCGTCCTCGTCCTCCTTTGCCATATCTCCGGTAAGAAGCCAATCGCCCTTAAGTATCTCGTTGGTCGCATCGGGATTTTTATAATAGCACTTCATAACTCCGTCGCCCTTAAGCGCAAGCTCTCCAACCTCGCCCTTAGGAACAGCGTTACCCTTTTCATCAACTATCTTAGTTTCCCACAAATATCCCGCCTTACCGATAGCACCTACCTTATGAATATTCTCTACTCCGAGATGGACCGCACCCGGACCTATCGACTCGGAAAGACCGTAGTTCGTATCGTAATCGTGATTTGGGAATGTCTGCTTCCAACGCTTTATAAGAGATGGAGGAACAGGCTGAGCGCCGACGTGCATAAGACGCCATTGGTCGAGCGTGTACTCGTTAAGGTCGAGATCTCCTCTGTCTATGCAGTCAAGCATATCCTGAACCCACGGAACTAAAAGCCAAACTATCGTAGCCTTTTCGTCGGATACCGTTTGCAATACCCACTCGGGCTTTACACCGCGAAGTAAAACCGACTTTCCGCCCGTCAAGAGCGAGCCAAACCAGTGCATCTTTGCTCCTGTGTGATAAAGCGGCGGAATGCAAAGGAAAACGTCGTCCTTGCTCTGTGAGTGATGCTTTTGCTCGGTGTAGCAGGATGCCACAAGCGCCTTATGTCTGTGCAAAATAGCCTTAGGAAATCCCGTTGTACCCGATGAGAAGTAAATTGCCGCATCCTCATCGTCGGTTATCTCAACCGGAGGAGTTATCGACGAGCAAAAATATGTCATATCGGCATAATTATCGGCATATGCGGGAGTTTCGTTTCTCTTTCCTACAAAGAAAAGATTATCGACCATACCCATATCGTCCTGAATTGCGTTAATTCTCTCGATAAACTCAGGACCGAACACAAGCATTCTTACGTCGGCAAGGTCAAGACAGTATTTTATCTCATCCGAGGAATATCTGTAATTCATAGGCACTACCAAAGCGCCCGTCTTTAAAATTCCGAAATATATAGGGAGCCATTCAAGGCAATTCATCATAAGTATAGCGACCTTGTCGCCTTTCTTTATTCCGCGTGTAAAAAGAAGATTAGCAAAGCGGTTTGCTCTTATATCGAACTCACGCCAGGTTATCTCTCTGCGATATTTATCGCCCTCCGCAGCCGTGTCGATAAGATTAAACTCTCTCCACGTTATATTCTCTGCGGGTCGCTTTTCGGGGTTTACCTCCACGATAGCAACATCGTTTGGATAGATTTTCGCATTTCTTTCCAAAAAGTCTGTAATAGGCATAACTCTTTCCTTCCTGATTTCTTATCATAACAAAACAAATATACAATTATTATACCACAATCTTTGTATTTTGTCGAGTAAAAATACCGTTTTTTTGCATTTTTCTACTATATTTTATTATAATTTTATTATATTTTTATAATAATTTATTATAGCTTAATCGAAAAGTCATTACAACGGAAAATTCACGTTAAGATTGCGTATAAAAAACAAAAAAGTCCACATTCATTTACGCTTATCAAAGCATAGCAAATGTGGACTGACCTTATTTTGTTTTATATGATATTTTTTAAATATCACATCTTACAAAAGTCGGGCAGTCCTGTTTAAAATAATAATAGTAAAAATAAAGCTTATTATTCATTATAACTACACTCCTTTTGTAAAATTTGACTTACTTGATACACATTTTACACCTTATTTAACGGTTTGTCAAGTGTTTTTTGTATTATTTTTATTTTTTTAAAACAACAACGGAATATAATTCACACCTATATCCACCAAAAGCACCGTGAGTGCCGAGCATATTGCAACGGTGACAAGGCTTTTTTCAAAATACGCAAGTAAAACTCCGACCGTAAAGCCGATAAGTGCCGACCATATGCTACCCGTTGCGTGAAAAATTGCCGGAACTGTCATAGCGGTAAGAACTGCGTAAGGCATATAATGCAAAAACGAAAGCAAAAAACGGTTCTTTATCTTATTTTTAACAAGAACAAGCGGCAACATTCTAACAAGATACGTCACGCCCGCCATAACGATAAGATATATCCAAAATTCGGGTCTTATACTCATTTTTCGCCCTCCTCTGCGTTGTCGGTCTTTATCGGTGCAAATATAGCAAGAAGAACGCTCGCTATAACCGCGCAAAGCACTATATGAAGCTCTGTGGGGATAATTTTAGCAACGAACGGAACGTAATAGCATATGATGCTTAAAAGCATAGCAACGAGAACGCAAAGCGTTACGGCACGCTCCTTTTTCATCACGGGAACGACGATTGCAATAAACATTCCGTATATAGCAATTCCAAGTGCCGCAAGCACAAAGGGCGGAAGATAAGTGCTTACCACCACTCCGAGCAAAGCGCCTATCAATGTTCCAAGCGTCCAACCCAAATACGGCAGTGCGATAAGTCCGTACATATACTCCTTCGATACCGCCCTATCCTGCGATACCGAAACCGCAAATATCTCGTCGGTAACACCAAATCCGATAAATAGGCGGTCTATGAGAGTCACCTTACTGTCAAGCCTTTGTGAAAGAGATACCGACATAAGGGCGTAACGCAGATTTATAAAAAGCTGACCAAATCCAAGTGCAAAAAGGCTTCCGCCACTCGCTATTATCGGCGCTCCCGCAAGCTGACCCGCAGAGGTCATATTTGCCATCGAGATAAAAAGCACCTCTAAAACAGTCAGTCCCATATTAACCGCGGAAACTCCAAAGGAGATAGAAACCGCAAGATATCCAAGCGCTATCGGCAAGCCATGAGTAAGTCCGCGCTTAAAGTCCTTTATTTGCATTTTTTCTCCCTCCTTTTAATATTTTTCAATCGTTTTTGCTTTGTCGCAAAGAGGATTATAACACAAAAAAGCCGAAAAGTCAATCAAAAGATAAGCCTCAAAGAAATTTCTTAATAAAATTAACTTAAATTTGCAAAAAAAGTTTGACAAATGCAAAATTATGTGATATAATATCAATCGTGTAAGGAAATCCGCACGCTTTGCCGGTGTGGCGGAATAGGCAGACGCCCGGGACTTAAAATCCCGTGAGCAGTGATGCTCGTACCGGTTCGACCCCGGTCACCGGCACCAGATCGGCTGTGATGAGTTAATGCGCTCATCCGCCGATCCTTTTTTATTATATAACACGGAGATACATTATGACTAACTCGCAGATATGGAATTACACCGTGGCACAAGACGGAGTAATCGAAAGAAATATATATATAAAATCAAAAAAGGCGGGCAGACCGCTTCGCATAGCGCATCTTACCGACCCTCATTTTAATTATTGCAACCAAAAGGATATCGAGGAAAACGACCCAATACTTATGAGCACTCTTGAAAACCGCAAATGGCTAAAGAGTGGCTCGTCGGTGGAAAATGCCGTAAGAACGCTTTCTCACGCAAAGGATGCCGATGCAATAGTTATAACGGGCGATATTCTCGACTACCTTTCCTACGGTTGCGAGGAGCTTGCTAAAAAATATATATTTGAGCCCTATCCAAGTCTTATAGCCGCGCTTGGAAATCACGAAGCAGCAAGAAAGGTTCAGGGCATCTACCCCGAGGTAATGAGCTATCAAGAAAAAAAGGAACGTCTGCAAGGCTTCTGGCCCAACGATTTACATTATTCGTCAACCGTTATTGACGAGCGAGTTATGCTTATACAGATGGATAACTGCTCTGAAAAAACAGGCTTTCGAAGCGAGCAGATAACGCCCTTTACCGAGGATATCAAAAAAGCAAGAGAAAATAATTATATAGTCCTACTCTTTTTCCACGTTCATATATCACCCGAAAACGAAAAATACGAAAAAGCGAGCGCCGACCTTATAGGCGACGAGGCGTGGGCGACCGTTAACCTTAATCGCCACGGAATAAGCGCATCACACGGTGAGGCATCCGAGAAGATAATTAACCTAATCAAATCAAGCCCCGACGTAATCAAGGCTTGTCTTTGCGGTCATATGCATTCCGATTTTTACTGTGAAATAACGGCAAATAACTCTCAAGCAATACCGCAATATCTGCTTATAGGAACGCCCTACCAAAAGGGACATTTACTGAATATAAATATTGATTAAGCAAGCTAAAAGGCTGAGTCATTTGGGTTAGAACAAAAACACACGAAATAAATAAAAAATTAGCTTTAACTGTGAAAAAATCATGGTTAAAGCTATTTTTTGTGCGTTTTTAGCCGCGCTTTGGAGCTATGGAGTACCTTTGTACGCCAACAAGAACAAAATCACGGCCTCTGTTTCTGAATGACTCAGCCCTTTTATTATTAGCTAATATTAAAATTAATCATTTTCGAGCCTTATAAGCGTCAAATAATTATCCGCAAGGTCGGCAAGCTCTGTTTTTTCACCTATTTCTCTTGCGCATCTGAAATTATAAATCGCTTCCTCGGTATCGCCCACCTTATATGCGGCAAGACCTTTTATATAGCTTACAAAGCAATCGGTTGCCTTTGAGGTATTCCAGCTCTTTACCAAGCCGCGAAGCTCGTTTATTTTTTCGGCATCTCCTACCGTAACGTAGCGCATAAGCTTAAGCATAGTATTGATGCTCTCATACATAGCTCTATTCTTTGGATTTAGCTTTTTAGCGCTTAAAAGCCTTGCCTCATAATCATCGGAAATCTTATAAAACGCCTCGTATCCCTCCATAAAGAAAAGCGCTCTTGCCTTGTTAAATAAAGCCGACAATGCGATATTATCAATAGAGCTATTTAAGGATTTTTCGGCACTAAGCACAGACTTTTCATAATATCCCAAATAAAAGTAATCCATAGCTAAATTAACGTCACGGCTCTTTGTTTTATTAAAAGCATCGTTTAGCACTAAATTTCTTTCGGGGTCGCACTCCTGCAACATAGTCGAGCTTAATGGAATATAAACAACCGCAACGGCAAAAAACTCGATTACAAAGCAGACTGCGCACAAAATTATTGCAGCTGCAACACCTATTCCCTCAATTTCTATCACATTTCCCATTATTTCATAGCGACTCGGTGTTGAAAAGAATGCTAAGACTAAAATCGCTATTACGGTAAACACCGCAATCATTACCTTTTTGCGCTTTATTTTTTTGATTTCAACGGCAAATTTGGCTTCGTTTATCTCTTTCATATATTCCTCCCGATTTGTTGGTAGCAATATTGTACCACAAAAGTATTATTTTGTCAATAATAAATCAAGCAAGCATCATTAAAACCGTCAAAATAATCAAGAAAGCAAAATTAAACGCCGAGAAAAGCGCAACGTAATATCCCGTTTTTTTAGGATTGTGCTTAACGTATTCACGGAAAGTGATAAGGCTTGCGAGCGAGGCTATAAGCGTACCCGTACCGCCAATATTCACACCGAGAAGCAGCTCTCTGTAATTTTCGGTAAACTGAGAAAGCAAAATTGCAGACGGTACGTTGCTTATAAATTGACAGGAAATAACACTGACGAGCAAGGTACTTTTTTCAAGGAGCATCGAAAAAATATTTCTTACGGCATCTATCCTTGCCATATTTCCCGAAAAAATAAAAAAGAAAACAAAGGTCAAAAGCAAGGGATAATCAACCATTCTAAGCGCTTTTCTGTCCATAATAAGCAACGCCGCAGGGATAACTATAAGTCCTATAAAATACGGAATAACGCGAAAAACTATTACAATAGAAAGCGCAAAAAGAATTAAATAAATGACGGTCTTTGCAGGGCTTAGCTCGATTTTTTCATCCTTTACCTCAAGCGGCTCGTTCTTTACAAATATAATGCAGCACAAGGTTATAAGCAGAATAGCAACGACAAAGGGTAACGCCATTATCGACATAAACTCGCCCGTCGGGATATTGAATTTAGTATAAAGATAAAGGTTTTGCGGATTTCCAAAGGGAGTCAACATTCCTCCGAGATTTGCCGCAATATTCTGCATTATAAAGGTAAATGCCATATACTTTTCCTTTCCCGTAGAGGTAAGGACTATAAATCCGAGCGGCAAAAACGTGAGCAGAGCCATATCGTTCGCAATAAGCATTGAGCCTATAAAGGTTATATATGTAAGCGCAAGCACGCTCATTCTCGCATTTTTAAAGAGCTGAACCACCTTGTGTGCAAGCATATAAAAGAAATGAATATTTTTAAGCGCGCAAACTATCGCCAACGTGCAAAAAAGGCAGGTCAGCGTTTTGTAGTCAAAATACTCCAAATATTGCTTATCAACGGGTACGAATATCATTGTAATAAGCGCCGCCAAAAGCGCAATAAGCATTACGGTATTCTTTTTTGCAAAGCCTAAAAGCCTTGACGTAATAGCCTTACTCATAGTTTTCTCCTTTTGCCTTGACGATATGAAAAGCATATCAAAAAAGCCTATATCACATAATAAAAAATCCATCTTATTATAGCACCCGAGGAGCAAAAGTTCAAGTGCATTTTTAAACAAATTTTTCTATTTTTAAATCGTAAATCTATACAAGTGGCTAAGTTATTCAGATGCAAAAGTCGTAATTTGCCTCTTTTAAGCATACAAAGCTACTCCAAAACTCAAAAGCGTGGCTAAAAACGCACAAAAAATAGCTTTAACCATGATTATTTTCACAGTTAAAGCTAATTTTTATTTCGTGTTATTATGATTTATGAATTGACTTATTCCTTACTCTAAGCTTAAGGAAAACAACTATACCTGCAAAGATAGCAAGAGTTGCCGCCCACATAATTACGCCCGAAAGCACGCTACCGAGTCCGATATGAACGCACAATCCCGCAATCAAGTAAGAAACTACCGCAATTGCCGCAACCAAGATTGCATAAGGTAACTGTGTGCTAACGTGGTCTACGTGGTCACACTGCGCACCCGCAGATGCGAGAATTGTAGTATCGGAAATAGGAGAAATATGGTCGCCAAACACCGCGCCACCAAGAGTTGCCGAAACGGTGAGCAACGCAAGAGTTCCGCTTCCGCCCAAAATCGTAACGGCGATAGGAACAAGCACTCCAAACGTACCCCACGACGTACCCGTAGAAAATGCAATCAAGCCTGCGAGAATAAAGAATATCATCGGGAAAAGGAACTGCGGGAAGCTGCTATTTGCAAGATTATTCTGAACGAATGCCTGCGCATCGAGATATCCGCCCTTTGCGCCCATAATTCCCGAAATCGACCAAGCAAAGGTAAGAATTAAAATTGCGGGAACCATAGCCTTAAAGCCGTCGGTAAAGCTTCCTGTAATTTCCTTAAAGGAAACAACTCTTGCGCACATATAATACAATGAAATTATAGCAAGCGCAACGGTTGAGCCGATTGCAAGTGACAAGCCTGCGTCACAGTTTGAAAATGCCTCTATTACGTTCGAGGACTGAAGCTGAGTATCAATCAAGCCGGTATCCCAGTTATAGAAGAAGCCGGTGTAAATCATACCGCCAATGCAGCAAGCAATCAAAATAATAACGGGAATCAACAAATGGCGTACCTTACCGTTAGGATTAGCGACAATACCGTCCTCATCCTTATTTTCGGGAACGATGCCCGAGTGAACGTCGCCCGTTGCTTCGGTTATCATATCATTCTTCTTCATTTTACCGAAATCGAACTTAAAGAAGCAAAGAGCAAATACCATTACGAGAGTCAACAACGCATATACGTTAAAGGGAATCGTACTGATAAACACCATAAGTCCGTCGCCCTCAAGCTCACCCGCAACTGCAGCCGCCCAGCTCGAGATAGGAGCTATAATACATACGGGAGCGGCGGGTGCGTCAATAATATACGCAAGCTTCGCGCGTGAAATTTTAAATTTGTCGGTTACAGGACGCATAACAGAGCCAACCGTCAAGCAGTTGAAGTAGTCATCAACGAAGATAAGACAACCAAGTCCCGCAGTAGCCGCTAAAGCTCCGCTCTTTGATTTAATCTTCTTACCTGCCCAATCGCCGTATGCTCTTGCACCGCCCGATTTTTGCATCAAAACTACCAAAATGCCCAAAACTACCAAGAATACGATAATAGGCGTGTTAGCGCCAACCTTTTCGCTCATTACCTGATAAAGTGTAAAGAGCGCCTCTAACGGATTACCGCCCGCATACATCATAGCTCCGACGAAAATACCCGTAAAGAGCGAGATGTAAACCTGCTTTGTTACCAAGGCAAGAACTATTGCGATAATCGCGGGCATAAACGCCCAAAAAGTTCCTTCCATCTTTTAATTTTTTACTCCTTTTTATTAATAATTTATATCAGTTTTATTATTATACTATAAAATACAACTTTTTGCAAGTTTTTTCAATCATTTTATACATAAAATAACATTTTTAACCAAATTTATGTAAAAAAACACCAAATAGGTAGCTAATACAAAAAGGAGAGCAAGAATATAAGGCTTAATTCACCTTTTACTTTTGCTCTCTCTTATAATATCTATTTTTTACTTTTTATATCAAGCATCCTTTATTAAATGAAACAAGAAGAATTTACCCATAATTTTATTATATTCTTTCATTCCCAAAACCTCGGTATGCTCACCGATTTTATCAATAATCAATTTTGCAGCGGGAGATTTCCAGCCCTTTCTCGTTGAACAGAAAACAAAGGACTCTCCGTTAACTATACATTGAAGCCAAAGCTGTCCGCTTCCTATACCAAATTCTGCCGCCTGAAAGGCTGAAAAGGGTATCTCCTTATTAAACACACCAAATTTATCATTGGTGCAGGACAAGCAATTATCCTTAACCTCAACGATATATCCCGTATAACCGAGCGCCTTAGGCAAAATGCTACCGCTCTCACCCAACACCATATTGAAAACCTTGTCGGGGTCTAAATTTCTTTCCTCGCAAAACTTTTTTACCGTCATAATAATATCTATTCTCCTTTTAGTTTATTTTCATCAATCTTGTGCCCTGCTGTAAACGAGGCTACCCTCAATTTTGTCAAATTTTATATTGTAACACTCAGAATACTCAAACAACGAGAAGTGCCACTCCACGGGATAAGTATCAAGATAGCGGAATATCTTGTGCCTTACGTCATCCCTTACCTCATCACTTCCACCGTCAAATTGAAGAACGAATGCGCTTGTAAAGAAATTATCGTTTACAACCTTTCTCACAAGATAAACGCTTCTTATAATTCCACCGTCGACCGAGCGTATATATGACAAAATTTCTTCGAGCATTTCACTCGGCATATCGTCGTGAACGAGATTATCGTTTTTGGAGAGAACACACGTTTCACTGTATTCATCTATATCCTTTTGAGCCAAGACCTGCGCACGCTCACGATATTCAAGAAGCTCCTTTTCTCTGCCAGTAATGCAGCAAAACGTACCAATCATCTCCAAGCCTTCCTCTAAGTAATTGTGATTGGTTTGTACTGCGTGATAAATAAGCTCTATACCCGATTCATCGTAACGGCAAAGAAGGGCGCAACCCTTTATAAAATATGCGTGCTGGGAGGAATTTTTATCAAGCTCCTCTATTGCCCTCTCACAAAGCTCCTCCGCCTCACTGTTAAGACCTATACTTTTTAAATCTGTAATTATATCGGCATAGCTCTCCGCAGAGATTGGCATACCGTTGCTTTTCCATTCATTAATACGGGCAAGCGGGTCAAGATAAAATTCCTTGCGCTCCTTTTCATAATCCTCGCGGTGACTCTCGCAAAGGCTCTTATCTGCGGCTTCAAGCGCCCTTTGAGCCTCAATTTCATATTCCTTTGATGCTTCACGCTCAACGTAAGCTATTTTTTCTATACCAAGCGTTTCAAATCTCATTCTGAGTATCGGATGCGAAGCATTATTGGGAAGTATCTCGCGCATAAGCATTTCATTCCAATCACCGTGACGAGCAGCAATCGCGCTCTTAAAGCGAGAAAGGTATTCGCTCAAGAAATTTGAGCTTGGTGTATCGGACTCATAAATACTCTTAAAGTCCTTTCCGCCATCCTCCCAACGAAATCTGTTATCGTAATCTATCTTTAAAAGAGCCGACGCCGCAATCTCGGGAGTGCCGTGCTTTGCCATATCAAGGTCCGCCTTAGTTTCCTCTACCACCGATACGGTATATTTATACATCAAATAATTAAAAGCATACCGAACGTCAAAGAAGATAAAGACGTTTGAGAAAAATGACATTACAGACGATAAGCCTTTATCAGAATTAAGCCACGCATTATATTGAGCTTCATAGCTTTTATCCCCGTTTCTGTCCGAGCAGTGAGAAAACTCGTGCAAGCAAATGCAATACAATTCTTCTTCCGAAAGAATATTCAATAAAATAGCGCCGAGCTGGAGATAATATTTATCCTTTTCTCGCACAATCATAGCGTTGCAGTCAAAGGAAATAATAACAGTAATTTCACCTTGACAGCCCAAGGTCTGTGCCGCGCGTGATACAACGTCATATATAATCGGATATTCGTCACGGCGCAATACGTTGGTATCATCATCAAGCACCAACGGCTCGTCCTTGGGAATTCTACTATATACAACGTAGAATACTGTACCCGAAATAAATGCACCTATATATAAGCTTATGTTTCCCGATACCTTGTATAGCATTCCACCCAATAGTGCTTGGCAAGCGCCCAAAATCCATACAACAACCGCATATATAACGGCAGATCTGCGCATTTTTTGAAGCTTACGAAGCAAGAGAGGAGCATTCTTTTCGGCATCTGCTCTGTGCTGAATCATATATCTGTTTACCTCAGCAACCTTAGCGCCTCTTAGCTTTGCGGAATATCGCCTTGCAAGTATAAAATTTCCCAAAAAGAGAAAAATCGGAAGAACGGACGCCACCGCAAGCACGGTAATTAAAACGGTATTTTGATAAAGCAATCCGATAACAAGTCCAATTAGCGATATAACTGATGCCGACCCATAGGCGGCAATATATTTTTTCATAAATTCACTCCTTATAAAAATACACTGTTCTACCCTTTATTAAATTACGGGAAATTTTTATCGATATAGCTTGTAATCTTGTCGGTAACGTGCTTAGGCGTAACGATAGCAGGTGACGTAGCAAACTTTACCTTGTTAGCCTTTATAGAGGTATTAGTCCCCGCATCGTCCTTCTCTGTATATTGAAATTGAGAGCTTGACTTACCAAGATCAAGCACCAACGAATCGGTGTAGTTGTAGGTTGAGGATTGCCCCAATGCCGTTTCTGTTCTTTTCTTTTTTCGGGTTGCAGTTGCGGAGCGGGAATCCAAATCGGTGCAATCCAATTTAAAGGTCGTTTCTATATTATCAACAAATTTAATCGTAACGCCACCGTCGACAACACTGCTCTTAGAAGAATTCTTCATCGTAATAGTTGCCGAAATCGGATCGCTATCTCGGTAAACAACGTCCTTGTATTCCACCTCAGCAACAATAGGACTGGTAATACCCGCGGATGAATTGGAATATTCAAGATAAGAATAAGCGTATACCTTGCCCTCGTCATCTATCGCATATTCGGTGATTTGATGAATTGAGCCGATTTTTTTATCCTTAATCTTTATATCAAAGGTAACCTTATTTTCTTCTACCGAATAGACTCCGCTTCCCGTGTACTTTTCGATAAACGAGGTGGTTACGGAATTGGTAAAGCCCATGCTTTTGCAAAGCGCTTTAGCAATAGTGTTGATATATGATTTCGAAAAATTACAGGTAGCCTTGTCCTCACTAACCGATAACATATCTGCGGTAAGTATATCGGGTTCATCAGCTATAACATCCCCGGGATATAGCGAGCTTGTATCCATACCAAACACCGTGAAAATAGTGGATGAGTCGGGAACGTCTGCGGAAAGAGGAAGACTTACAATCATCTCTGCGCTTTGGTTACGGTCAGAAGCGTAAAACATATTTCCCGCCGCCTCAATGCAATAATATGAACGTGAGCCTAAATCTACGTGCGTTACGGCTTCTTTTCGCTTGATGGACTTTATTCCGTCAGACGAGGATGTAAAATTGGTAATTTGAAAATCTCCCGTAAAGTAGGCAAATAAATTGGCAGGGTCTTCTTGCGATTCACTTGTTTTCATTAAATCAAGCACCGCGCTCTTAATCTTGTCTTCTTCAGACTGTGTATCTTTTTCTTCCTCAAAATTAATGTTATTGCACCCCGAAAAAGACATAATGAGCGCAAGAAGTATAATGATTGATAATATTTTTTTCATAATTTCACCTCTCATAACCGTATACGATTGTATTATATCATAAAAAATCCACTTTGTAAACCATAAATAAATAAATAAATAAGCAAAAAAACTCAAAAAAATCAAAAAAGCCTCGGTAAACTAATAGCAAGGCGTTAATTACATAATATATCATCTGATGCCGTACCTTTTCACTATTACTTATTACTTCCAAATCCCCGAGGTTTTAGTGAAAAGTGAAAAAGTCCCCGAATGGCACCAAGGGCGATGCTGTTCGGGGTGTTTTCTATAAATAATTTCTAAATAATTATGCAAGTCCGATTTGATACTTTCCGTAATTCTTTAATTCATCGTGCTTTAACAGCCCCTCAGATGCCAATTCGGAATAAAGATAGGGTACCAAATGTTCAAATATTTCTTCTGGATGTAATGTTCCAATCAAATAATCGGGGCCCAATCCTCTAAAATCATCATATTTTTCTTTAGTAATAATAGTTTCAGGAAGAATAAATCTAAAATAAAATTTTGTGTAGAGAAAAGCCTCCATTAGATGCGCATCATTTTCAATCCAATTATTTATATTATCGGAAGAACTACGAACATTTGCGATAAATCTTTTAATATATTTTACGAAATCCTTGCTTTCAAAGATATAGTAAAACAAACTACCCTCTTTTGAAATATCGTTCAAAAATGTGTTTAGAATTTCATTAAAATTATAATCTATAATAAAGCCGTCAAACAAACAAGAGATTTCAAAATCAAAATCATCGCCCTTCCACTGCTTCATTCTACGTATATCAAGCAACGCCAAATCAAGATTTGGATCAAGACACTCCGTATTATTTGCTGTCATGTTAATAATGTATTTCTTCTTAATCATAAAAATCACCTTTCCTTTTTACAAGCAAAAAATATCACTGACAATATCGCAACTAAATCTGTGATTATAGCGCTTATTTAAGATATCGTGTTCTAACAATTTTACTTATACAATTCTTTTTTTATTTCTATTAGAGTTTCCTGGGCTTTGACAAGCATGGTGTCAAACTCAGTCAACATAGAAGTCCACTTGTCCAAAATTTCAGAATCAATAGTGACTTTCCGAGGGGGCATTGCTTGTTGAAATTTTTTAATGTTTTCAATTCTGTTTTCCATAGCTTGCAATGGATCGGAAGTGCTTTCATCTCCTACGTGATGACATCTATCACTTCTCATAAAATCTTCCCAGTGTGAGTTTCCTTTGGGTTGATTACAATCTGTACAGCAAGGAACTAAATTGGCAGCTTCTGTTCCGTATCCAGTGGGTTTCCTATCGTCAATTAACGGAAATAGATGATCCAAATGAGAAGCGGGCTTACCACAATAGGCACACGTTTTATCTTTGAAAAAACTCACCCATATTTGTTCTTCTCTTGGAGAACACGCATCTCTGTTTAATAGAGTGCATGCCATAGACCTACATATTGTTGATGTACGCCCGCCGATTTGATCTGCGGCAGGATATTTTAATCCGTTGATTTTACAAGCTGGACGCTTATTCATGATAATCCCTCCGAGCATTTACAGCTTCTAACTGTTTTGATTAATAAAATTATAGCACATTTTTCGACATAAAACAATATTTTTTTGTAAATTTATTTCCTGAACGATTAAACCCTTGAACGATACAAAATCCGTCACTTCTGTCTTTGTGGGGCAGAGGTTGGCGAATTTCGTGCTTATAAAAGAAACATCGCCCTAAAAAACGACGAAACAAGCGGTAAAAGGGCAAAAATGAGCTGTTTTTCGCATATAAAGCAAAATTCCATAGCCGAAATTGTATCGACTATGGAATCCTTTTTGTGTTATCTTAACAAAATAGATGCCAATCTCAAAAAGTCAATAAAATCGAGGGGTTTTGCGATTTAGGGACATTTTCAAGCGTTGACAAAATAGATGCCTTTAACAGTTATGTTTCGCTATTTGTTTTTACAATTTTAATTTCCGGAACAGTTCCTTCGTAAAACATCGTTCCGCTCATTTCTGTACTGATAAATGTATTCTCATTTGTGATTTCGCCATTTGCAGTAAGAATATATCGCACTGTATCTTCATCTTCTGAAACATCATAAATATAAAGTGTAATCTCTTGTGGAGTTATTCCCTTAAATTCCATACGAATAGGAATTGCCTTGTCATTTACGATCCACTCTCCCTTTTGCGCTTCAAAATCATACCAAAAGTTTTGAGATTCTTCTTTGTAAATATTATTATCCGTGTTGAAAAAATCAAGATAGATTTGAGATACCCAACTGAAATAAAAATCCACGTTTTTATCAATTGAAAATGTAATCGGGATTCTTTCTTCGGTTTTGGGATTGATAAGATAGGATGAATTCATAGCGCCTTTCTCAAAGCTGTAGGTGTGGTTACAAGAGCTTGAATGAACGTGGTCTTTCTCAGTTGGATCAAATATTTCAATATAACAATCAAGCCCACCATCGCCGGGAAACATTGATGGCACAAGATAGTGATTAAAATAAACTGCTTCCGTTTTATCTCCCTTTACCCATTCACCGTAGTAATTAAATTGAGAATTACTATTACATAGAATACGAATATATTCATTTTCGGATATGGTGTAAACCATTACGCAATCCTCGTCAGGCAGAGCCAAATCCTCGGGAGGCGTTTGGTGGCAAGAAGTAAAAGCTAATACGAGCATTATTAACGAAACGATGACAGCGGTTAATTTAATGTTTTTCATCCTTGCGCTCCTTTTTTATCAGGTATTCATAATATTTTTCTAATATCTTTTTATTTTTCTCAAAATTAAGCATTTCTATCTTTTTCTCATTTATCCAATACGCTTTTTGAATAATGTCATAGGCGTATTTTTCGCCCTCTGTTTTCGGGGAATTGTTGAGAAAGTAGGTCTTACATCTGAGCAAGGTTAGTTTTACCTGATAATATGGCTTCAGGTCTATCATTTTTCGCGCTCCTTTCGGGTGTTAACACACATTATACCGAAAGAATGCGAGAAGTCCAGAGGTTTGGGGAATTATTTGTTTTCTGCGGAAGATTTTGCGGTGTTGAGGGAAGCAATGAGCATACGTTTGATTTCTTCGGCTAACGAGAGCAACTTATCAAAATCGTAAAGAATCAAATTTGTTCGTTTTAATAAGGTTAACCAATAAATGCTTTCGCCTGTTTCCTTAAGCGAAATATGTAATTTGGAAATAAAATCCGCTTTGCTATTTCCGTAAATCGCTTCGTTTATGTTCGCACCAACACTTGTAGCAGAACGCAATAGCTGCTTAACAATCGTCGTATCCTTTTTGCTTTTTGAAAATTCTTCGTAGAAAAGTACAATCTGCGTTGCAAAATCCATAGATTTTTCAAGTAATGGACTGTTCACTGTCTTCACCTCTCTTTAAAAATATTATACCATACTTTTTAATAAAAATCAATGCTTTTCGACCAACGGGAGAAAAGCTACCTTTTCTTCTCTCTCTTCTCTCTTATCTTTTCTCTGGAAAAGTCGCGCGGGAGATTTAGAGAAGAGTGAATAGTGAAAAGAGAAGAGTGAAGAGTACAAAAAGAAAAAGCCGCATGCGCGACTTTTCTTTTTGGATGCAGGGGTGGGATTTGAACCTCACGACCTCCGGGTTATGAGCCCGACGAGCTACCAAGCTGCTCTACCCTGCGATATCTTTCGTTTGCAAAAAGTATTATACCACAAATACTCTCTCTTGTCAACCCCTTTTTTGATTTTTTCTTTCTTTTTTGCTTTTTTCTTTATTTTCTTTCTGTTCTATTTAAATTATATGCGTAAAAACCGTTATTTATTCAAAGAAAAGCAGTCCTGTGACTGCTTTTCTTTTACTATATTTTTATTTTATCTCTTACTCTGCGCCCTTTTCTCCGTCGCTCTCGCTATTCTCTATGCGAAGCCTTCTATTCTTCAAAACAAAGAACACCACAAACACAGGTATTGCAGCGATTGCTGCTGCTAAGAATATATTTGCGTTAGGCAAAAACGACTCAGTTCCGTCGCTATTAACTATTGTTTCCGCCGACTTAAGCACTGCGCTTCCGATAAACGGTCCTACAATTCCCGGTACTAACACCTGCGAGAATATTCTTATTCCCTGCAAGCATCCCGCCTTTCCCTTAGGCGTATTATCACGAATAAGCGCTCCGAACACCGCCATTCCCGAAAGATAACCGCTCATCATCAAAAGCGAGCCGATAAACACGGGAACCATTGTTCTCGTAAAGAAAAGTATTACATATCCCGCTATAAGCATAGCAAGCGACAGTACGCCCGAGAATGTAAAGCCTTTTTTATCATAAAGCTTACCCCAAAGAGCCGTAACCACCGATGCAAGCACTATTGCGGGCGCCATTATAAGCACATAATTATCCATTTGAAGCGACTTCTCATAGTAAATTATCAAATACGGCATAAATATCTGTATTGAAATATTAAAAACTATAAACGCCGCAAGCGCTATGTAAAGCACTGGAGTCATCTTTACTGTACTTGGCTTAAAGCCGTACAAAATACTGTTAAAATATCCCATTTCGGCTTTTTCCATCTTAGGCTCTTTAATAAGGAAAAATCCCGCTACGCCTATTACGAGAGTAAGCACGCCTATAATTGAGAATATAATAGTCCAATAATACTGATTTTCGGAATTTAAAAACATAAATCCGCCAAACACCGCAAGCACTGCAACGAGAGGCATCATTGCGTTAATTCCCTCTGCCTTTCCTCTGTTCGAAAAATCGGTTGAATCGGTGAGCCACGCATTAAAGGCGGCATCGTTTGCGGTCGATCCGAAAAACGTCATAACGCAATCGAGCAATATCGTAAGCGTTACGCCCAAAACTGCGGCAGAAACGAACTGGTCTACAAGCACGAAGCTAAATATCGACAAGCCCCAAAGTATATATCCTCCGCAAATGAGCAATCTTCTCTTTCCTATTCTATCGGACAAAGCGCCCATAAACACCGTTGTAAGCGTTGCCGTGATTGCAGAAGCCGCAACCATTGAAGCAATATCGTCGGGCGATGCGCTGAACTTATCGTAGATAAACACGTTAAGATACATATTTTCAATAACCCACGCAACCTGCCCCATAAGGCTAAAAATAGTAAGCGCAAGCCAGAACTTACCGCCCATTTTTTTCTTTTGTTCCATAATCAATATCCTTTCAATATTATTATTTTAAATCCTTAAAAATCTATATCCTTAAAAACCCTAATCTCGTCTGCCTCTTTAGCCGCTACCGCAAGAATATATTCATTCTCGCCTATTTTTATTTTTTTCGACTCGCAAAAAAGCTCTGCCGTTTCGATTTTCTTCGGTGCAAAAATTTTCTCATCAAATGATTTAAAGGCAGCCTCCTTTTCGCACCACCTTTTTATAAGCCATTCCTCACGCTCTACGCTATCAAGGCTTTCAAATCGTATATGCTCGGCTGGACTAAGCATATAATCTGCCATTCTCTCGATATTTCTAACCTTTATTCCCTCAATATCGACGCCCACAAGCTGCTTTTCTCTGCCATTACACGGATTAAAAATCGCAACCGCAACGGCATCACTGCTATGAGAAAGCGAAAACTCGACGGTATCAGAGGACCATCTTCGATTTTCGCCCTTTGTAAAATAAAGCCTTGATGCATCTGCGCCAAGGCTATTTTTTATTGCGTATTCAAGCAATCTCCAAGCGTAATACTTTTCGCGCCTCGCCCTCTCGTTCGATATTTTATCGATATCGCTCTGTCGCTCGGCACAAGAAAGAGGCAGTGACGATTCAGCGCTCGGAATACTAGCAACGTACACGTCTATCATATTACCTCAAATTACCTCAAATTCCTTAAATCTCATCAAAGAGCGGAGTTGAAAAATATCTTTCTGCGGTATCGGGAAGAACCGTTACAACGGTTTTACCCTTACCAAGTCTTTTAGCAAGCTTAATTGCGGCAGCTACGTTTGTTCCGCTGCTTATTCCGCACATAATTCCCTCAAGACGCGCAAGATCCTTAGAAGCCTTAATAGCCTCCTCGTCGCTTATAATGCAAACGTCATCGTAAATGCTTTGATTAAGTATTGCGGGAATAAGACCGTCGCCTATGCCCATTTGAACGTGTGTGCCTATCGAGCCGCCCGAAAGTATAGCGGCATTCTCGGGCTCTACCGCCCATATCGTCATATTCGGATTAGCCGCCTTTAAGGTTTCACCTATTCCCGTAATCGTTCCGCCCGTACCTATTCCCGAGCAAAAGCCGTGAATTTCTCCTCCGACCTGCTCCAATATTTCTCTACCCGTTGAAATTCTTTGAATTTCGGGATTTGCGAGATTTTCAAATTGCTGCGGAACAAAGGAGTTAGGTGTATTATCTCTCATTTCGAGTGCCAATCGCAAGCACTCCTCAATGCAAAGACCTATATTTCCGTCATCGTGAACGAGAATTACCTCCGCTCCGTAATGCGTAACGAGCTTTCTGCGCTCCTCGCTTACCGAATCGGGCATAATTATTTTAACCTTATAACCGCGTACCGCGCCAACAAGAGCAAGTCCTATGCCCTGATTTCCGCTTGTAGGCTCGATTATAACGGTATCTTCATTTATAAGTCCGCGTCTTTCTGCATCAAGTATCATATTATACGCCGTTCTCGTCTTTATAGAGCCACCGACGTTAAGTCCCTCGAATTTTACGAGAATATCGGCGCTATTGGCATCAACCATACGTTGAAGCTTTATTATAGGGGTATGCCCCATTGCGTCAAGAATTGTATTGCAGATCATTATATAGCCTTTCAAAAATTATAATCAATCTATAATATCTATAATAAATATAGAGCATTATAATAATATCAAATTATTGTCGATTTGTCAATAACCGTCAATTATTTTAAATTATTTTAGCTTATTTTCGCTCTCAAATGCGGCAAAAATCTCATCGGAAAGCGACTTTATTCTCTTTTGGTCGACCTTGCAAACACGGCGGTCGTAGGTAAGGAGTCCGTTAGTTTCGTCCTCTACGTCGGAAACCTGAGTATAAACCGTTCCGCAAAGTCCCTTGCCGATTGCGGGAATTATCTCGTTTTTATAAAGCGCTACAAAGGCATCCTCAAGCTCGCTTACCGTCTTAAAGGACTTATAGCCATATTCGTTACTTGGGTTATAAATATGCCCCTCTATTCTGCAAGCATATCCGCCAAACTCCGACAAGAACAAGGGTCTTGCATATGTTTTCTTAACCTTAAAGGGCTTAAAATAAACGTGCAAGCTCTCTACGTCGCTCTCTGCTCCCGCAAACCAGCCCGAAGCGGTATCGACAACTCGGGTATTGTCGAGCGATTTTATCTTCTCATACATTTCCTGACTGCAAAACTGTCCCCAGCCCTCGTTAAATACCGTCCACGCTATAATGCAAGAGTATTCACGCAACGCATTTACCGTTGACTCCATTCCCTCCTCATACGCCTTACGGGTAGCCTTATCGGTATGCAAGCGCTTATCGTTACGTCTTTGCAATCCAACGGTGGGAAGCGCGGTATCTCGAATAAATGAATAATCGCCGTTATTTATCATATCCTGCATAACCGTCATACCGTAAAGGTCGCAATAATAATAGAAAATATCAGGCTCGACCTTAATGTGCTTGCGAAGCATATTAAATCCGAGAGCCTTCATAGAAAGGATATCTCTCTTATACTCCTCGGGCGTTGCAGGCGTGAATATACCGTCGCTGAAATATCCCTGGTCGAGAAGTCCGTGCAGGAATATCGGCTTTGAATTAAGACAGATAAGCCTTCTACCGTTTCTTTCCTCAATCGAAACTCTGCGAGCTGCAAAATAAGACTCAACGCAATCTCCCTCTCCCTCAACGGTAAAGCGATACAAATAAGGGTCATCGGGCGACCATTCTCTTACGTTATCAAGAGTGAATTTCGCCTTTCCATTATCAAGCGTCGCATTAACGGTGACGCCGTTTGCATCAAGAGCAACCTTTCCGCTTTCAATTCCTTTAACGGTAATTTCAACCTCGTTGCCGTTTACCTTAGTGGAAATATCAGTTATATATTTTTGAGAAACGCTCTCAATCCATACCGTCTGCCAAATGCCCGTAACGGGTGTGTACCACATTCCGCCACTCTTTTCGCATTGTTTTCCGTAAGGAAGCGAAAGAGGGTCATCCGCATTGGTTACGGTAACCGTAAGCTCATTATTTTCCGCAATAAAATCGGTTATATCAAAGGAAAAATGCTCGTATCCGCCGATATGCTTTCCGAGTAACTTACCGTTAAGAGAAACCTCTGCTATCTGGTCAACCGCTCCAAAATGAAGAATTACACGCTCACGCACAAAGCCATCGGGCAAGGAAAAGCTCCTTTTGTATATTATATGCGGCTTCTCGCCCATTCGCTTACCGACTCCCGAAAGTGCAGACTCGGGCGGAAACGGAACTAATATATTATATTTTTCTCCGTCGGTTGCGGTAAGCTCCCACTCGCCGTTAAGGCAGAAAAAGGAATCACGCACAAGTCGAGGTCTTGGATAGATGCTCCAGGGTGTTCCCGAAAGCGACTCACCGTCGGCGGTATAAAGAATATTTTTAACTGTTTCTTTTGCTTTTTTCATAATTTGTCCTCCAAAAAAGAGCTATATATAATTTTAACATTTTATAGCCATTATGTCAATTGAAAAAGCAAAATTATTGACAAATAACTTTAAATGTGGTAAAATATTACAGAAAACAACAAATAAAGGATATACAAAAGGATATACAACAAAAATGAAATCAAAAAATACGCAAAAAATCTATCTTGCAATTGCCGTGGCGCTTTTGGGAGTATTTCTTCTTTTTACCGCAATAGCTCTGACCGTTGACGTAAAGCCGATAGGTCCAAACGGCTCAAGCGTAGGACTTTCGACGGTCAACGATGCCTTTAGAGAAGCATTGGGCACTACCGAGGGCTATAACGAGCTTTGGTACGGTATATCCGAGCTTGCAGGACTCATTCCGCTTGCCGTTGCCGCTTGCTTTGCGATTTTAGGTTTTTGTCAGGCAATAAAAAGAAAGAGCCTTTTAAAGGTTGACTCTCACCTTTTTGCGCTTGCAGGCTTTTACGCATTACTTCTTCTTGCATACGTCGGCTTTGAAATCGTGGAAATAAACTTCCGTCCAGTTCTTATGGAGGGCGAGCTTGAAGCCTCCTATCCGTCATCTCACACTATGCTCTCTATTGGAATTATGTCGACCGCAATTTTTGAGCTTCACGAGCTTATAAAAAACAAAAAGGCGATTTTAATAATTACCGATATAATATGCTGCGCAGTGGCGCTAACGGTTCTTTTAGGCAGACTTCTCTCGGGAGTTCATTGGCTTACCGATATAATCGCGGGAGCGCTTCTTGCGGCATCTCTTGTATGCTTCTACCGCTACGGCGTACTTCTTTTAGAAAATATAAAATCAAAAAAGCAAAAGGAAAGCACTGTCAATGACTAACGTTATTTTCAGCTTTGACACCGAGGATATCATAAACGAACGTGGCGCAGACGGAATACTCCGATGCGCCCGTATTCTTCGTGAGGAGGGTGTTCGAGGCTGCTTCAATATTATAGGAATATTGCCCGAGGCTCTTACCGCTTGGGGGCGCGACGATATTTTTGAGGAGCTTAAATATCACGAAATCGACTTTCACTCTCACACTCACTCAATTCATCCGACCATCAACGAATATACCGACATAGAAAATTATTCCGAGGCGCTCGATAAATTTTTGCAGGACGAGCTTGAGGGAATAAAAAAGGTGAAGGGTGCATTTTGCCGTAGCCGCCTCCCCGCCGCTTGTATTCCGGGTAACTGTACGTCATATGTGGCGCACTACGGATATGCGGAGCTTGGCTTTGACTTTTTTTCGGGCGACGATATTTACGATAAGATAAGCTACCGCCCCGTATATAACTGCAATACCCTCTCACTTCACTATGCGAGGTCACTTGACGGAATACTATTTAGACTCAGCAAGGATGAAATCAAGAAATTTATCGAGGAAACTGCGCATAAAAAGCATACTATGATATATTTTCATCATCCTCAACGTGCCTATTGCAAGACCTTTTGGGACGGTGATAATTTCAATCAAAAGAATACTCCGTGGGAAAATTGGATAAAAAGCGAGATACATAAATCCGAGGACACCGAGCGCTTTTACGATAATTTCCGCTTTTTCGTCAGACTTTTGCGTGACAGTGATGAATTTCAAATACTCACCTATGCAGAGCTTTCTGATAAGCTAAGAGAGGGCAAGCGCATTATAACCGTCGACACTCTTGCCGATATACGCAAGCAGCTCGACGAGGACTTTTTTCCCGTCACCTCTCCCGACTCATATTCTATATCCGACGTATTTCACGCCTGCCGTGAGCTTTTACTCGGTAAAAAAGAGCATATCTGCGGCAAGGTCTACGGATTTTTGTCAGAGCCATATACCGCAAGTGAAAAAATCACGGTAAGCCGACAAGAAGCAATCAATCTTGCAAAAAGCATACGCGAGAAGGAATTTCTGCCGACCGTATTTTATCTGAACGGAAAGGCCATCGGTCCTCGAAACCTGCTTGATGCATTCCTTTCATTTTTGCTCGACGGCACAGAAAGCTATACAGTAGAGCCTAACGAGCCGTGGCAAATCGACCTCAACGAATTTCCGTCGCTCCGTGATTTAAATTACAAGGGCTCTTGGATTAACGGAGATGCGTTGGTTGACAATTACCTATCCGACCGCTTGCGCTATCAATCATGGACGATAAGACTCCCGAAAGGCACAAAAAGAAAAATATTTTAATTATATAATATATAAAAAATAAAAAGAAAAAAGGGGAAATTTAAAATGAACAAGCTACTTAAGCGCTTTGTATCCTACTACAAGCCACACAAAAAGCTATTGATATTGGATATGATAGCCTCCCTTATGATTTCGGTTACGGGTATGGCATATCCAATTATCACGCGAACGGTGCTTAACGATTATATTCCAAATAAAGCATATAAAGCAATAATAATTTCGGGAATTGTCGTTCTTTCTCTCTACGTTATCAGAATGCTTCTTAACTACTTTGTGCAGTACTACGGTCATATAATAGGCGTAAAAATGCAATCTCAGATGCGTTGTGACCTTTTTGCGCAACTTCAAAAGCTTCCCTACAAGTTCTATGACAACAACGAAACGGGACGCATTATGACAAGAATAACGAGCGACCTTTTTGAGGTCTGCGAGCTTGCGCACCACGGACCTGAAAATTTGCTTATAAGCTCGATAATGATTATTCTTTCCTTTAGCTATTTGCTAACGATAAACTGGATACTTACGCTCATAGTTTTTGCCTGCGTGCCTATTCTTATTATAGTTACGGTTTATTTCAGAAAGGGTATGAAGAACGCCTTTAACGATAGACGTACAAGCAACGCAACTATTAACGCCGCAGTTGAAAGCAGTATCACGGGTATTCGTGTTACAAAGGCTTACACAAACTCGGCAAAGGAAATTGAAAAATTCAAAAAGGGCGACGAGGCGTTCGTTGACTCCTCTCACAGAGCTTACAGTGCGATGGCAAAATTCTTTGCATCTACCTCATTCGTTACCGACGTATTCAACGTAATAATCCTTATTGCGGGCGGTATGTTCCTTTATGCGGGCAAAATAAGCTTTGGCGACTATTCGACCTTTATTATTTCGATAAACCTCTTTATCCGTCCCGTAAACACGCTTATAAGCTTTATGGAGCAATTTCAAAACGGCGTCAGCGGATTTATGCGCTTCGTTGAAATTATGGAGGAAGAGCCCGAGCGTGACAGAGAGGGAGCATCTGAGCTTACCGACGTGCGCGGAGAAATTGAATTTAAGGGCGTTAATTACTCCTACGATAACACAAAGGAAGTGCTTCACAACGTAAATTTAAAGCTCGAAAAAGGCAGAAAGCTTGCGCTCGTAGGACCGTCGGGCGGAGGAAAAACCACGCTTTGCCACCTTCTCCCCAACTTCTACAAGCTTGAAAATGAAGAAAGCGGAGCAATCCTTATCGACGGCATTGATATCCGTGATATTACCCTTGATTCCTTGCGCAAAAACATAGGAATAGTTCAGCAGGACGTATTTCTTTTCGTTGGAACTATTAAAGAAAATATTATCTACGGTAAGCCCGACGCTACCGATGAGGAAATTATCGAAGCCGCTAAAAAGGCTAATATCCACGATTATATAATGACTCTCGAGCATGGCTACGATACCGAAATAGGCGAGCGCGGAGTTAAGCTTTCGGGCGGACAAAAGCAACGACTCAGTATCGCTCGCGTATTCCTTAAAGACCCTGCAATCATTATTCTCGACGAGGCAACAAGTGCGCTCGACAACACAACCGAGGTGCTTATTCAGCAATCACTTGAAGAGCTTTGCAAGGGCAGAACTACTCTCGTTGTCGCTCATAGACTCTCAACAATTCGCAACGCCGACGAAATTGCCGTTGTTATGGACGGTAAAATTACCGAGCGCGGCACTCACGATGAGCTTATAGCCGCAAACGGAACATACAAATCCCTCTATCAGCTTCAATTTAGAGATAACGATTTATTTGAGTAAAATATATTTTTATTTTTCGTGGGGGAAGAAAACTTTTAAAAAAAAGCTTTTCTTCCCCCACACCCCCAACTTTCAAAAACTTTGAAACTTGGATTTTATTTTTTTGCCGTAATGCCTGCGCTCAACGGTTGAACGCACAATGTTCGCACTGTACCAAAGTGTGAAAGTTTTGGTCAAGCTTTTTCAAAAGCTTGCGGGTTTGGGCAGCGCCCATAATTACGGCGCTTTCTTTTTGCCAAGCTTTTTCTTTGCGCCTCTTGTGCCAAAGAAAAAGCGGGATAATGGGATTTTATGTTTTTCCGTGGGGAAAGGAAACTTCTTAAAAGAAGCTTTCCTTTCCCCACACCCCTATCCTTCAAGAACTTTCAATCGGATTTTTATTTTCAGTTAACATAATGCGCTCGACCTTTATTTTATCTCGGACGAGCGCACTTATTTACATAAAAAAAGACAAATCCACGTTGCAAAGTTCTTTGAAAAGGGGCGCGGGGGAAAAGCTTTCTTTTAAGAAAGTTTTCCCCCGCATATTTATTATTTATTATTTATTATTTATTATTAGTCTTTCTTGCGTATTTATCGCAAAGGTCGTGAATTTGGTCTGTAAATTTAGCCATTTCCTTATTCGTCATAGTATTCTTAGCAAGACCGATTATCGTAAGCAAGCGCTTACCCGCAGATAAAAGCTTATCAAATGCGATATTTGCGCGACGTCTGCCATCGGAAATCTTGCTCACCTTTACCACTCTGCCGCGAGCGGTAAATTCCTCGGCAAGCATATCGTACTCATCACCGCTAAAGGGAGCGCAGGACGGTATATTAAGCTTATTATAAATAGTTTGAGAAAAGCTATCGCAAACCATATCCTCACCGTGATTTACAAATACCCTCTTTGGAGGATTGGGCATTTTAGCGAGCCATTCGAGCATCATATCTCTATCTGCGTGACCGCTTATTCCAACGATTGATGCAATTTTTGCATTAACGGCAATTTCCTCATTAAAGATTGACACGCTCTCCGCTCCGTCGATAAGCTTTCTGCCAAGTGTTCCGTCGGCTTGGTAGCCTACGAAAAGAATGGTCGAGTCCTCACGCCACAAATTATGCTTTAAATGATGCCTTATTCTTCCCGCCTCGCACATTCCCGATGCCGATATTATAACCTTTGGAGCAATATCGAGATTGATTTTTTTAGAATCCTCGGCGCTAACGCTCAAACGGATATTCGAAAAATCTATCGGATTTATTCCCTTTTCAAGAAGCTCTAAGGTTTCCGCATCGTAATAGCCGTAAAGTCCGTCCTGATAAATCCTTGTAGCTTCAACCGCAAGCGGAGAGTCAACGTAGACGGCAAAATTTCCGTGAGAGCGAACGAGTCCCTGCTCCTTTATTATTCTTATCAAATAAAGAAGCTCCTGCGTTCTTCCTATTGCAAAGGACGGTATTACTACGTTTCCTCCCTTATCAAAGGTTTCTTGAAAGATTTCAGTAAGCTGTCCTATATAATCGGGGCGCTCACCGTGTATTCTGTCACCGTAGGTCGATTCAATAACAACAAAATCTGCATCCTTTGGCGGTTGCGGGTCACGAATCAGCGGTCTTGCGCGATTACCGAGGTCGCCCGAAAAGAGAACGCTACGGCTCTCCTCCCCCTCTTTTACAGTTATATGAATACTTGCAGAGCCGAGAAGATGTCCCGCATCGCAAAATTCAACGCATATTCCGTCAAAAATTTCAAACGGCTTATTATAAGCGTGTCCCTCAAAAAGCGACATCGCCTTTTCAGCATCGGCAACGGTATAAAGCGGTGCTACCGCCGCTCCACCTGCGCGAATCGATTTTCTACTTTTCCATTCGGCTTCGCTTTCCTGAATATATGCCGAATCACGAAGCATGATATCGCAAAGGCGCACTGTTGCCTCGGTTGAATATATCTTTGACTCATACCCCTGCGCAACCATTTGCGGAACAAGCCCCGAATGGTCGATATGAGCGTGAGTAAGAAGAATTGCATCTATAAACGCAGGCGGACACGGAAGCTCTTGATTTTCGTAAATATCCGCTCCCTGCTCCATTCCGCAATCTATAAGTATTTTCTTTCCGTTTGCTTCAAGTAAGGTGCAAGAGCCCGTTACCTCGTGAGTTGCTCCCAAAAAGGTTAATTTCATAGCAAAGCCTCCTTTTTTATTTTTTATTTTTTATTCTTTCACCTATATTATATCACAAAAAGCGGGATCTCTCCCGCTTTTTTAAAAATTTTTACATATTGCCGTATAAAATTACATTATAACAACGATTTCGTGTGTCTTGCCGTCGCCAACAAGCTCAACGCTCGTACCAACGGTCTTGCCGTCAAGAGTTACGCTCTTAACACCGCTCTGCGATTTGCTTTCATTCTTAATAGTAATATTATAAGTATCGCCTCTGAACTTGCGTGTAAGAGTTACCTCACCCCATGCAGATGGGATACAAGGATTAAGAGTAAAGCCGTTGTAATCGGGGTGGAATCCGAGCATATACTGAACTACCGCGCGGAACATCCAGCCTGCAGTACCCGTTACCCAAGCAAAGAGAGTTTTACCCTTTTGAGGGTTATCAGGACCGAAGTACATATTAGTAAGCGCATAAGGCTCACAGCCCGAATGAGTTGAGGGGTTGGTTTCACTGTTAGGCATAATCTTCATAATGGTTTCATACGCCTTATCACCTCTGCCAAGCAAGCAATCGGCAACTACCTTGAACGTACCGCCGTGACAGTAAGGTGTTCCGTTCTCCCAAATACCAGGAATAAAGCTTGTAAGACGACCTATTCTGTTATTAAACTTAGTATATGTGGGATAAAGAGTAAGAGGACCGTAATCACTGTCAAGGTATTTATCAACCGAGGCTATGCACTGCTCTGCGCGCTCGCCCTCTGCAACCTCTGCAAGAATTGCCCAGGTCTGAGAGTTAAGGTAAATGCTACCCTCGCTCTCCTCGTGACTACCTACCTTTTCGTTATAATCGTTAATAGCCGCAAGGTACCAGTTACCGTCCCAAGCCTCTCTGTTTATAGCCTTTATCATTCTCTCACGACGCTCAAGCATTTCGTCACGAATTGCAATATCACCGAGAAGTCTTTCCGCTATCTCCGCAGTATTCTTAAGAGCATAGCAAAGTGCGATAGAGGTCCATACCGACTCGCCCTTACCTAAAAGTCCCGTCATATTAAGAGAGTCATTCCAGTCACCGTCGCGAGAGTGAACGAGTCCATGCTCTCCTATATCGTCGGACGCAAATCTCATAGCGGTCAAGATATGCTCCCAAACGGTGTCCTCTCCCTCATCAAGATATTTTACGGGGTGAGAAAGGAAGTCAACGTCACCCGTTTCCTTGATATATGCGTTAATAGTAGGCGCTACCCAAGTAGGACCGTCGGAATAAACGTGATGGTCAAGAGGCAACCAACCGCGCACGCAACGTCCGTCGTTATACATATAAGTAAGCGTTTCAAGTATCTTTTCCTTTGCAAGCGCAGGATTAAAGGAAGCAACCGCCCACGCATCCTGAAGCTGATCACGGAAGCCCTTACCCGTATCACGTCCAACCTCTGCGCAAAGCTGAACCTGCTGCTTGAGCCAATAGTTGGTAAGGCAGTTTATCTTTTCGTTGGGAGTGCTTACATAAATGCTTGAGGATGTGCTTTGCTTAAGAGCCAAAAGCGCATTGTAATCATCCTCTATCTTATTGCCCGCAAAGAGCTTTTTGCAAATCTCGGCAGCAGTAGACATTTCGTCTGCGTCACCGATAAGAATATAAAGGCTTATCTGCTCGCCCGCAGAAAGAGCTATATCGTGCTGCAAAGCTCCGCACATCTGCTCGCAGGCAGCAAAGTTATCCGCCAATTTTTCGGCTGAAATTGCCTCGGGAGCAACTATTGAGCCGTAAGTGCCGAGAAATCCCTTGCGTGAGGTTTCAAAGGCGGTAGGCGCTACGCTCGAAGCGATAAAGCCGTTAAACCATTCGTGAGGACGCTCCATAGCCTTATTAAAGCACATAACGAGATTGTTCTCGGAATCAAATTCAGCGTGAACGTATGAATTGTAATCACTGTATCTCTGATAGCCTACAAGCTCGAAATCGGCAAAGGAATAAAGAGATACGTCCTTGCTCTCCTCGCTCTTATTTTCAAGAGTTACCTTCCAAATTTCGCAAGGGTCGGTATCGTTAACATACATACGAATCGTAGCGCCGATGCCCTCACATTCACCGTGTATCTCACTGTATCCCAAGCCGTGGGTACAATAATAATTATCAATGGGAGTAAGTGTAGGATAAAGACCCGGGTTAAATACCGTTCCCGTAGCCTTATTCTTTACATAGAAATAACGGTTACCGTCACGAATAACGGTGCATCTTCCCTTTCCGTCGGGGTCAATATAAGCCATAGCTCTCTGACCGTAAGCACCTACACCGCCACCGTTCTGGTTTACGCCCGAGAGAACTCTCGAGTTCCAGATATAGTTAAGTTGAGGACGGGGAGTCTTGGGATTAGTTATCTTAAATTCCTTTTCCTGTACGAAATATCCGTAAGCGTTCATATTTTAATTCTCCTGATATGTAAATATTTAATATTATATTATTATATTTTTTATGCGTGAGTAAAGCGCATTGAATAGGTAACGGTTTCGTTAGGCGCTAAAACCTTATGACCGTCGGGAATATTAAGTCCGTCAACCTTGCCCGCCTGAGGCTCTATGCAAAGGAATCCCGAAACGCCCTCTCCGTTATACATTATCCAATAATCAAAGTTATCGGAAACGGTATAAATAATATCGTCAACACGCGCAACGTGACCGCAGGACTCATAATATCCAACGACCTGAACGCCCTTTGACGGTGACCATACCGTATATTTTTTCTCCTGCTCTGTAAGCTCAACGTATCTTCCCGTGGGGATATCGAGAGTATCATGCTCCTGACGCTTTACTATGGGAAGTGTAAAGCCATCGGTAGGCTCAACGAAGGTTGTGTGCAAGCAGAATGTGTAGGGCATATTCTTATTATCGATATTCTTTATATCATACTGCTGAGTAAAGCCCTCCTCGTCAACGGTATAAGTAACTACCATTTCAAAATCAAAGGGATAAACCTCATATCTGTCTACGTTAGTATATTTCATAGTAATAGAGGTATCGCTTACCGCCAATATCTCAAACGGTTGACGGTGAACTGTGCCGTGAAGATGCGAGAATGTTCTCGGCTCGGTTATCGGGAGAGTGTAATCAACGCCCTCGAAGCTGAATTTTCCAAGATATATTCTATTTGCGGGGAGCAATATCGGGTCGCCCTGCAAATAAGGATTTACCTCTATCTGCGCCTCGTCAACAAGCGGACAAAGTATATCCTTGCCGTCATAGCGAAGATAAATAGCATTTCCGCCAAGACGCGCGCAAACGCCCGCCTCCCATTTTCCTTTTTTCAATACTACGGTATCTTTAATGCTCATATAATTCTCCTTAATTATAAAATTATAATTCCATTTAATTTTAACACATATATCAAAAGTTGTCAACAGTTGGAGGGGTTTTATTTTACTAAATGGAAAGTTTTTATTTTACTAAATTTATTATCTTGTAATTGACAAATACGCAAAAATATGCTACAATTTGCCTATATGGCGTAATTTGCGGATTTACGTCGAATTTTATAAAAATTAATTAAGGAGAACACCCTTGGATACTCAACAAAACCTTAATTTTTTAAACGCAACAAAAAATTCCGATTCAAGAGTTGACAATCTTGTAAGAATCGCGCTTGACATCGGAGAGGGCTTGCAAAAAAGCGGTGCGGAAATACACCGAGTCGAGGATGCTATACAGCACGTTTGCAAGGCGTACGGCGCGGCTCACGTCGAGGTCTTTTCGATACAGTCGCTTATAGTTACCTCTGTTCGTATGCCCGACGGCAGCTATTCCTCACAGTCAAGAAGAATAACTAATTGCTCAAACCATTTGCGATGTCTTGAGCATTACAACAGACTCTCAAGAGAAATATGTCGCGATACTCCCGATTTTGATGAGGTTGACAAGCGCATACACGAAATAAAGGAAAAGCGCAAATATCCCTATTGGCTTATAACGATAGGATATATTTTTGCCGCAAGCGCATTTGCCGTCTTCTTCGGTGGAACTCTGCGCGACGGTCTTGCAGCCGCTATAATAGGATTTATAATGGCGGGAATAGATAAAATAGAGGCCAAATTCTTTACGCCTGTAACCAAAACACTTCTCGTTGCCTTTGCCGCGGGAATATGCTCCTGTCTATTGGTTATGGTAGGAATAGGCGAGCACGTCGATATGATAGCTATTGGAACTATTATGATACTTATTCCCGGTCTTGCGCTCGGTAACTCAATGCGTGATTTGCTTTCAGGCGACACCCTTGCGGGAATACTCAGAGCGGTGCAATCCTGCATTATTGCGGTAATAATAGCAATCGGCTACTCGATTTCAATTCTTTTACTCGAGGTATATTGCCCCGTCAACGACCCCGCTCAGTTTAGTCAAATAATGAAATGGTTTTACGGTGCGTTAAGCTCACTTATCGGTACTATCGGCTTTGCTTTGATATTCAAAATATCACTAAAGCGACTTGTAATCGTTTCGTTTGGCGGTGTCTTTACCTATGCATTTTATGAGCTTACCTATTTCTTTACCGAAAACTGTCTTTTTGCAACCTTTATCGCATCGGTATTTATGGCGATATTCTCGGAAATCTGTGCAAGAGGCTTCCGCGCGCCCGCAGTTGTATTTCTTTTCCCCTGCGCTATACCGATAGTTCCCGGAGGAGCGCTCTACAACTCAATGTATAATCTTTTAAAGAACAACCCTGCCGACTTCTTGTATAACATTTCGATAACAGGTCAGGTAATTCTCGGAATCGCCTTGGGACTTAGCGTTTCCTCGGTGATTTGGGGCGTTGTTTCTCTTATAATTCATAAGGTGACAGAGAAAAAGAAGAAAAAGGTTTAAAAATTTCAATAATACAATAATATAAGGATGACTACTATGAAAAACAATTATTGCATAATTTATAACCCTATTTCGGGAAATAAAAGCGGTGAGGCTTGCGCAAAAGCTCTCAGCGAGCGACTTGGCTCGGTTGAATGTATTGATATGACCGCAATTGAGGACTATGCCGATTTTTTTGAGGCGCACGAGGATATGTCAATTATTATCTGCGGCGGCGACGGAACGCTTAACAGATTTTTAAACGATATCTCGGATATAGATGTTAAATCAAGCATCTGCTTCTACCCTTGCGGTAGCGGAAACGATTTTTTCCGCGATATAGAAGCCGATAAGGAAAATATAGTATGCATTGACGAATATATAAAAAATCTTCCCACCTGCGTAGTGGGAGATAAGGAATTTAAATTCATAAACGGCATAGGCTACGGAATTGACGGCTACTGCTGTGAGGTTGGTGACAAGCTTCGACTTGAAAGCAATAAGCCTATAAACTATACGGGTATCGCTATAAAGGGCTTGCTCTTTCACTACAAGCCTACTACCGCAAAGGTGACTGTTGACGGTGTTGTTCACGAATTTAAAAAGGTATGGATAGCGCCTACTATGCTTGGAAGATACTACGGTGGCGGAATGATGCCGACACCCGCGCAGAACAGACTCAACTCTGACGGTGAGCTTTCGGTTATGATATTCCACGATACCACAAGTATTCAAACTCTTATGATATTCCCCTCTATATTTAAGGGTGAGCATATCAAAAAGGATAAAAAAGTAACCGTTCTCTCGGGTAAAGAGATAACCGTTGAATTTTCATCGCCTCGCCCCTTGCAAATAGACGGTGAAACTATTCCAAACGTAAGCGCATACACCGCTCGCTCGGCAAAAATTGAGGCTGAATTGAAAGTTAAAAATTAAAAATCGAATTTTTTGCGGGAAACCCTTCCTAGGAAGAAAGCTTTTCCCCTCATCTCTTTCAAAGAACTCTCCACTGGGGAGTTCTTTTTTGTCGTAATTAATGCGCTCAATGGTTGAACCGTCAATGTTCGCACAACAATCAAAAGCCTTCTCCTTGAGGGGAAGGCTATGAGGTACAGTGCGTACATTGGCGGCTCGTCGGTCGAGTGCAGGATGTAAATTTAGACAATCCCCGATTGAAAGTTTTTGGCGCTACCTTTTTTCAAAAAGGTAGCAAAATTTTCTAACACAAATTAACTATCAAAAAAAGCCGCCATTTTCAGGCGGCTTAGTTTTTATCAAATTTATATTTTGAGAATTCCCGTAGCATCAAGAATAGACGAAACGAGTATCGCAATAATGCAAACAGGTGCTATATATCTAATCATTACAGTAAAAAGCTTAGCGGTAAAGGGCTTCTTTTCAAGCTGAGCTTCCTCGATAACGGTTTTCGGCTTGATAAAATATCCAACGAAAATACAGGTAATAAAGGCTATAATCGGCATTATTACACTGTTACTGATAAAGTCGAAGAAATCAAGGAACTGGAATCCCAAAATTTTAACCTCGCTCCATACACTGTATCCAAGCGTCGAGGGTAAACCAAGAAGTATAACGCCCGCAAAAACTATAATACAGCTTATACGTCTTGAAAGACCCGCTTTATCCATAACTATCGAAACTATCGTTTCCATAAGAGAAATCGAGGACGTAATTGCCGCAAAGAATACCATTATGAAGAACAACGCACCGATAATATCTCCACCGGGCATCGTCTCAAATATCTTGGGCAAGGTTACGAACATAAGACTCGGACCTTTGCCAAGAGCCGCCTCGTCACCTCCCGAGAAAGCAAAGACCGCAGGAACTATCATAAGTCCCGAAAGGAATGCTATACCCGTATCGAATATTTCAATCTGATGTATCGACTTTTCAATGCTTATATCCTTCTTCATATAAGAGCCAAAGGTTATCATAATACCCATAGCCAAGGACATTGAATAAAAGAGCTGACCGAGAGCCGCAACTATCGTCATTACCGAGAACTTCGAAAAGTCGGGAGTGATATAATAAAGAACTCCGTCAAGCGCTCCGTCAAGCGTGCAAAGCGTATAAATTACTATAAAGAGTATAAAAGCAATCAAAATAGGCATCATTACCTTGCTTACCTTTTCAATTCCCTTTTCAACTCCAAAGAATACTACAACTGCCGTTATAAGTATAAATATACCAAACCAAAGAATAGGCTCTCCGACGTTACCGATATAATCAGAAAAATAGGTATCGGTTGCCATATTAGCGCCATCGCCCGTAACGAAGCCGAATATATACTTCATTACCCAACCGCCGATAACCGAGTAATAAGGCAATATAATTGCGGGAACTAAAGCGGTAAGCCAACCCACAAAGGTAAATCTCTTATCAAGAGCGGCAAATGCTCCGATAGCGCTCTTTCCCGTCTTTCTTCCAATAGCGATTTCCGCCATCATAAGAACAAAGCCGAATGTAACTGCAAGGGCAACATAAACAAGCAGGAATATACCTCCGCCGTATTTTGCCGCAAGATATGGGAAGCGCCAAATGTTACCGAGTCCAACCGCAGAGCCTGCTGCCGCAAGCACAAATCCGATTTTTCCCGTAAATGAGCTTCGTTTTGTTGTTAATTGTTCCATAATTTTTCCTTTTTCTATATTTTGTATTATTAATTGACAAGCCTATAAATTATATCATAATTTAACAAAAATGTCAATATAACAAATAGAAAAAGCAGATACATAAGATAAAATCTTGCATATCTGCTCTCTGATAATATTATTTTAAATCAATAAAGTCGTATCTTTTTTGCTACGTTATCACCGTCAACATTGATATAACTACGAAGTCCGTCAAATCCCACAACTATATAGTGGCCATCAATAAACGCCTTTAAGGAATGAGGATATTCCATTATTCCCTCTATTTCATCGTAGACATTACCGTTTATAACAAGCTCGTTAGTATGCTTTACACGTCTGTAACATATATCGTAAGAAAAAATATGCTTTTGAAGAAAAATTCTGTGCTTGACGTTTTTATCGGCAGGTCTTATAATATTAGAATTTTTAGGCTCGTCCTCGGATGCGGATTTTCTTTCGCTATCAGTCACGTCAGACTCAACGTTTGCCTCAATATTTTCTCCAACATTTTCTCCAATATTTTCGCTTACAGAAAGCGAATCTACGTTAAAGCTCTCCTCCGATTCGGGAAGCTCTTTAAGCTTATAATGACTGACTATTCCCAAAATCAAAGAAACGATACACCAACCGTGAAAAATAACGTCTAAAATCGTTTCAACGGAAATTCCGCCCAAAAACAGCATAGCAAGAGTATCCATTCCAAAGAAAACAAGTGCAAAAACAAGCCAACCCACGCGGTTTTTGCTTGACATCAAAAATGCAAGCAAATATACAAAGGAGAGAGCTACGGCAATTATTAATAAAACCACGAAAACGGAATTATTTAAAAACGTCATCCCCTCTAATTCATCCACATAATATTCCGCTGGAAATCGTCCGCATATAAGCATTCCAACGGTTACTATAAAATACGGAATAAACGCCGAAAACAGAAAATACACATCGGCATTAAGGGCGAGAAGGAATATATTTATTATGGTAAAAGCAATAACCCAAATCAAGTTTGCCCTTGCATTATTATAGGAACGCTCATATTTTAAGCGTTTTTCCGCAATCGTAGGCTCAGGAAGTGTAGAAAACTTAGACATTACGTTATCTCCTTAAAGTGTTTTAATGGCAAATCTATATTTTTTGTTATTAATTGATAAGCCTATAAATTATATCATAATTTAACAACAATGTCAATAACGCAATATGCAAAAACCCATTCATCGTCATTTTTTGAGTAAAAGACGCGCACATTTTCTTCATATTATATTATTAAACAATTTTCACGTTACAAAATTGTCTAAAAAATCAATTGAACGAGAAATGATTCTATGGTATAATTAATTAAATGGTATATATTTTATATAATATATAAGGAGATATATTTATGAAAAAGAAAATATTAAGAGGAATATCGCTACTGTTGGTTTTTCTGATGGTATTATCAACCGTAGCCTGCGGAGGCAATTCACATCCAAGCGGTGCTACTGAATCGGATGATTCGGTACATATTTCTACGAATGAAACAGTTGTAGACACCGAGTCCGATGAAAACACCGTTACCGATAAAGTGACCGACGGGAGCATTGATGACGGAGTAATTGAAACCGAAAAGGACACCGAAGGCTCAGAGGACACCTCGAAGCCCTCTCACCTATGTAAAAGTGAAAATTCCGATCACATATGCGACATATGCGGAGTTACGTTTGAGGTCTGCAAGGATATCGACACCAACCACAGCTGCGACGTTTGCGGAGTTAAGCTTTCGGTATGCGCAGACCCCGACAAAGATCATAGATGCGACGTTTGTAGAGAAAAATTAAGCAGCTGCATCGATTTAAATGCAGACCACAGATGCGACATTTGCCAAGCGTTGATGAACATTAATAAACACGTCGACAGTGAAAATGACGGCGACCACGAATGCGACTACGGTTGCGGTGCTACGTTAACTCCCTGCGTCGACAGTGACAAAAATCACGAATGCGAAGAATGTGGCGCAACGGTTGATGCGTGCAAAGATGATAATAATGACCACAAATGCGACTTCTGCAAAATCAAATTAAGCGATTGCGAAGATAGCAACAAAGATCACGATTGCGATATCTGTGATGCAAAGTTAAGCGAATGTGTAAATAATAACAGTGACCACGCTTGCGACATCTGCGGTGCTACATTGAGCAATTGCACAGACGGCGACAACAATCATAATTGCGATATTTGCGGTGCTAAATTGAGCAATTGCGCAGATAATGATAACAATCACGCTTGCGACACTTGCGGTACAAAGTTAAGCGAGTGCGCTGATACGGACAATGACCACGCTTGCGACACTTGCAATACTAAATTAAGCGAGTGCGCAGACAATAACAATGACCACGCTTGCGACATCTGCGGTGCTACATTAAGCGATTGCGAAGACAACAACAATGACCACGCTTGCGACATCTGCGGTGCTAAGTTGAGCGAGTGCGCAGACAACGATAACAATCACTATTGCGACATCTGCAACACTAATTTGAGCAATTGCGCCGATACGGACAATAATCACACTTGCGACATTTGCGAAACTAAGTTAAGCAATTGCGCAGACAATGATACTAACCACAATTGCGACCTCTGCGGTGCTAAATTGAGCGATTGCGCAGATAGTGACAACAATCATAATTGCGACATCTGCAATACTAAGTTGAGCGAGTGCGCGGATAACAACAAAGACCACGCTTGCGACATTTGCGGAACTAAGTTAAGCGAGTGCGCAGATAATGATAACAATCATAATTGCGACACTTGCTGTGCTAAGTTGAGCGATTGCGCTGACAATGACAACAATCATAACTGCGACACTTGCGGTGCTAAGTTAAGTGAGTGCGCAGACGGCGACAACAATCATAATTGCGACATTTGCGGTGCTACATTAAGCAATTGCGCAGACAATGATAACAATCATGCTTGCGACATCTGCAATACTAAGTTAAGCGATTGCACAGACGGCGACAACAATCACACTTGCGACACTTGCGGTGCTAAGTTGAGCGATTGCGCTGATACGGACAATAACCACAATTGCGACATTTGCAATACTAAGTTGAGCGAGTGCGCTGATACGGACAATAACCACGCTTGCGACATCTGCAATACTAAGTTAAGTGAGTGCTCAGATAATAACAGTGACCACGCTTGCGATATTTGCGATGCTACATTGAGCAATTGCGCTAACAATGATAATAATCATAATTGCGACATTTGCGGTGCTAAGTTGAGCGATTGCGCAGACAGTGACAACAATCACACTTGCGACATCTGCGGTGCTAAGTTGAGCGAGTGCGCAGATAATGATAACAATCATAATTGCGATATTTGCGGAACTAACTTGAGTGAGTGCGCAGACAATAACAATGACCACGCTTGCGATATCTGCGATGCTAAGTTAAGTGATTGCGCGGATAATGATAATAACCACGCTTGCGACATTTGTGGAACTAAGTTAAGCAATTGCGCCGATACGGACAATAACCACGCTTGCGACACTTGCGGTACGAAGTTAAGCAATTGCGCAGACGGTGACAACAATCATAACTGCGACGTTTGCGATACAAAGTTGAGTGATTGCGAAGATAACAACAAAGACCACACTTGCGACATTTGCAATACTAAGTTAAGCGAGTGCGCAGATAACGATAGCAATCATAACTGCGATATTTGCGGTACGAAGTTAAGCGAGTGCGCAGACGGCGACAACAATCATAATTGCGATATCTGCGGTGCTACATTAAGCAATTGCGCAGATAATGATAATAACCACACTTGCGACATCTGCGATACGAAGTTAAGCGAGTGCGCAGATAAAGATAATAATCATAATTGCGATATTTGCGGAATTAAATTGAGCAATTGCGCAGATAATGATAACAATCACAATTGCGACATCTGCGATACTAAGTTAAGCAATTGCGCTGACAATGACAATGACCACTCTTGCGACATCTGCAATACTAAGTTGAGTGATTGCAAAGATAACAACAAAGACCACGATTGTGACATTTGCGGAACTAAGTTAAGCAATTGCGAAGATAACGATAGCAATCACAATTGCGACATCTGCGGAACTAAGTTAAGCGAGTGCGCAGACAATGACAACAATCATAACTGCGATATCTGCGGAACTAAGTTGAGCGATTGCGAAGATAAAAATAATAATCATAACTGCGACATCTGCGATGCTACATTAAGCAATTGCGCAGACAATGATAACAATCACTCTTGCGACATCTGCAATACTAAGTTAAGTGAGTGCGCAGACGGTGATAACAATCATAACTGCGACATCTGCAACACTAAGTTAAGCAATTGCGAAGACGGTGACAACAATCATAATTGCGATATCTGCAACACTAAGTTAAGCAATTGCGAAGACGGTGACAACAATCATAATTGCGATATCTGCGGTGCTAAGTTAAGTGAGTGCGCAGACGATAATAATGACCACGCTTGCGACATCTGCGGTGCTACATTAAGCAATTGCGCAGACAATGATAATAACCACACTTGCGACATCTGCGGTGCTACATTAAGCAATTGCGCAGACAATGATAATAACCACACTTGCGACGTTTGCAATACTAAGTTAAGCGAGTGCGCGGACGGTGACAACAATCATAACTGCGACACTTGCTGTGCTAAGTTGAGCGATTGCGCTGACAACGATAACAATCACTATTGCGACATCTGCGGAACTAAATTAAGCAATTGCGCCGATACGGACAATAATCACACTTGCGACATTTGCGAAACTAAATTAAGCAATTGCGCAGATGGTAATAATGACCATAATTGCGATATTTGCAATACTAAGTTAAGCGAGTGCGCAGATAATGATAATAATCATAACTGCGATATCTGCGATACTAAGTTAAGTGAGTGCGCAGACGATAATAATGACCACGCTTGCGACATCTGCGGTGCTACATTAAGCAATTGCGCAGATAACAACAAAGACCACACTTGCGATATCTGCGGTGCTACATTAAGCGATTGCGCTGATACGGACAATAACCACAATTGCGATATCTGCGGTGCTACATTAAGCAATTGTGTGGACAATGACAACAATCACACTTGCGACATCTGCAATACTAAGTTGAGCGAGTGCGCGGACAATGATAACAATCATAACTGCGACCTCTGCAACATCGAATTAAGCAAATGCATGGATATTGATATCAATCATATCTGCGACCTCTGCGAAAAGATTATAAGCGCTTGTAGCGACTCCAACACCGACCACAAGTGCGACATCTGCGAGGCATCTATGAATATGGATAAGCACTCCGATAGTGCAAACGACGGAAACCACGTCTGCGACTACGGTTGCGGCGCTAAGCTTTCCGATTGTGCAGATGCAACCAACGACCACAAGTGCGATGAATGCTCGGCAACTATAAGCCAATGCTCCGACTCTGACCTCAACCATAAATGCGACAAGTGCGGAGCAAACGTAGGCACTCACGCAGACAGTCCTACCGACGGAAACCACGCTTGCGACTACGGTTGCGGTCAAACGATAACCTCCTGCTCGGACTCCGACAGAAATTACGTTTGCGATGACTGTAAAAAGGACATAACCCTCGCATTATTCGCAAACGGTGCGTATAATGTAAAATTCGTTTGCGGAAGCAACGCATCGGATCTTGACAAGAAAATATACGATGAAATATGCGCCTTGTTTAAATCAAAAACGGGTGTAACCAAAACGCCCGCCGCAGAGAGCTATACAGGACCTGCCGTTGTAATAGGTACAACCACCTATGCCGAGTCAAAGTCCGAAATGGCAAGGCTCAAATACGGTGACGCATCGGCTCATATCGTTGGTAACAAATACGTTATTACCTACTCCAACCCCGTTGCGGCGGCTAAAATGGTAACTGCGTTACGCAAGCTTCTTGCAAGCAAATCGGCTACCACGCTCACCGCAGATAAGACTTGGGCAATTGCTATAACCGATGCTTCAAGCAGAGTCAACCAAACCTTTGACAGTACGGGAATAGTTTCCTCGGCAACGCTTCCAAAATACAACGGTGCTGCGCTTCCTACTCCCCTCTATGCGGGTCAGCAATCATACATTTATACCAACAAAAATGCGACCTTGCAGCACTTTGACAACTACTGTGCCGCTCTCCACGTTGCAGGCTTTAAGTATTACACAAACAATCAAATAGGTGACAACCAGTTTGCAACCTATGTAACCAATACTCAAATAGTTAACGTAATGTATTTCAAGGCGACCGCAGAGGTTAGAATTACAACAGACGTCAGAGGAACGGGAACAAATGCGTTCGACCTTCCCAAGCTTTCGGGTGAAAACACCTATTCAAAAACAAAAACTCCCGCCTTTACAATGGTTGAAATCGACAACACGGGATACGGCGGCGGAATGTGCTTTATATTCAGACTTGCAAACGGAAAATTCTTTGTTGTAGATAGCGGTATTAATAAGCAAGGATCTTACACATCATCTGCAAAATGGATATATAACACGCTCTATAAGCTCGCGGGAAGTCCCTCCGACGGTAAAATCGTCGTTGCGGGATGGCTTATCACTCACATACATTCCGACCACATCGGCGGACTTTACGATATGGCAAAGGATAGCTCTATAACCTCTAAGCTTACGATAGAACAGCTTATACACAACGAGCCTACCGACGATATAACCAAGGAAATGGAGGGACTCACCGATAGCTCGACAAACAAGATTTGGACTTGGATGAATACGATAATAAGCGGATTTGGTATTAAATCGGTTGTTAAAGCGCATCCGGGTCAGGTATTCCACTACGCCGACGCTAAAGTTAGCGTGCTTGTATCTCAAGATGCTGTATTGGAAAAGAAAGCCGAGATGAAAAACACCAATGATTTGTCTGTCGTTACGCAGATAGAATTCAACGGCAAAAAGATACTTATGCTCGGTGACGCTCTCAAGGTTGAAAACAACTTCCTTGCAAAGGTTTACGGTAAGAATCTTAAATCCGATATTCTTCAAGCGGCTCACCACGGTCTTAACGATACGGGCGCTGATACCGCTGCAGGAAATCCCAACGGTGTAAATCAGCTTTGCGCACCGTCGATAACGCTCTTTGCGTCGGGCTATGATTCAGTTGCGCAAGGAGATAAGTTAGAATACGTTGTTGAACGTGCCACAATCAATACATACCTTGTAACCAATACTACTTGGTACGGAGCAAAAGACGGAAATCTTACATTCTACATTTACAGTAATACTGACTGGCGACCAAAACAGCCCTCGCCCTCTTGGTAATAAATTAACCTAACAAAACAAACAAGAGCAAGAATAGAAAGGAAAAATTTCTCCTTTTTACTCTTGCTCTTTACTTTAAATTTTATACTTACTTATCATTAAAGAACAGAGCGCCTAAGCATTTAGCAAAAGCGCTCTGTATTTTTTTATTATTTCATCACTTTATATAAGAAGCATTCTTGTTAGTTCCATTCGTGCAGAAAATAGAGCCCGTAATACATGAGCCGTTATTCTCCCTTGTAGTAGCATCGGCATAAACCGAAAGTCCCGCTACATAATCCTTAGCTATTACCTCGCCCGTTCCGTGACAGTTATTAAACACTATCGTTGCAGCGTCTGCCGCATGACCGACAAAGCCCGCAACGTGCTCACTGTCGGGAAGATTAATAATTCCGTTAAAGTGACAGTTGCTTACGGTTAATTTGCCCTGCTGAATAGAGCCGACAAATCCTCCGACATTCTTAACGGCAACCTCTCCCTGCTCTATAAGAACCGTATCCGCAACCGTTATATCCTTAAGCGAAACGCTTGCCGACGCATCGTTTATACGTCCGATTATCGTTCCAAAATAAGGCTTATCCGATACAACGAAATAAGAATTTTCAAGCACGAAATTCTTTATCTGAGCAGATCCTCCAACACCGCCGAATATTGCTCTGTAGGAGTTAGCCGACGACATATACACACCGCTAATAGAATGTCCCTGACCGTCGAATATTCCTCTAAACTCGTAAGTCGAATTGGTTGCGATAATAGAATTATTTTCACTACCCTTAGCCCTTATCTCGTCAAGAGTGCCCTCGTTGATTATTATATCCGTTCCAAGCTTTATAGTCACGCCCTCAAAGGTTATAGCGCCTGCGCTATCCTTGCGGAGCTGATTTATTCCCATAAACTGATCTGCCGTAGTGAGTGTATAGGTCTTTGTTCCCTCCTTATACCAAGAGGTATCGGGTGTTCCGCTATACACAGACGGAGCTTTCTCGGTGGGCAATTCCGTTCCAATCTTTATATCGGTAATAATAGGAAGATGGTCCGAGGTGTATCTTGACTTTTGGTAAGATATAGGCGCTGAGCCTGCACCAACTCGATATTTAAGCGCCTTAAGTCCGCTCGAAATAAAGCAGAAGTCAAGCATGCTGAATGACGATCTTTCCGCAACAGATTTATCGTTAGCGCCCTGGTAAGCAAGCTTAAAGGCGTTATTCCATGAGCCTGCCACACCGTATCTTTCAAGAGCCGTTTCGTGTGCGCTTACAAGTCCGTAAGCCTTATTCATTTCAAGATATGGCTCAGAGCCTATAACGTCGTTGTAGTCGCCTGATATAATAATATGCACATTTCTATCGGCATAGCGAGCGGCTTTAACTGCATTGACCTGCTTCATTGCAAGGGCAATCTCCTTTAAGCGCTCCATTGTACGAAGCTTTTGCACCGCAGGCGTACTGTAAGATGCATTCTGGCTTCTATGCTGAGGATGAATGTTTGCGTAAATAATTACGTCACCGTTTACGTCGAATGATGCCCAAGTCATAACCTTAGTTGTAAGCATAACTCCGCCCTCGGAGGTCTTAAGTGCATTCATATCGGTGTTTTTGGTTATTCCAAGCTCCTTAAGCTCTGCCGCCGTAAGCTGATATCTGCTTCCCTCTGTGGTTACATCTGCGGCAGTAAGCGCTACCGTATTTGCCGTATTATCCGAGGTAGTATATCTATAACCGCTTGCTAAAAAGTTCATTCCGTTCTTATAATATATAGAACAGTTACTTGAATTAGTATTATCGGATTTCGAGGTAGCCTTAGTATATCCCGTAAGTGAGAATTTTTTCAAAACGTGAGCGTAATCCTCTTGAACACCCAAAATGTCGGGAGCGTAGAAATATATTTCCTGCTGAATTGCCTTAAGTCTTTCCGCACCTGTTCCACTTCCCGAGTCTGCGGTTGAGAAGTCGTTAAAATCCTGCTGGAGGTTAAAGCTCATAACTCGAATATCGGTTTCCTCGGGACGAAGTCCGTTTCGAGGGTCTATCGCATCGGATTTGTAACCCACAAGCTCGCCTTGACATACGGGAGATTTAACAATACCGCTATTCGTCGAGCCTTCTATATTGAGAGCCTTAATTGCCGACGTTCCTATAAGTCCGCCCGCATCAGCCTTTGCCGTTACGTCGCCGTAATTTTTGCAGTTGGTCATATTTACCGTTGCCAACGTGTTATTAGCCGCTCCGAGAATACCGCCTGCGGATCTACCCGTTATAGCCACCGAGCCGTGAAATTCACAGTTATCCATTGTAAGCGTTCCACCGTCGGAAATAGTTCCAACAATTCCGCCCACTATAGCCGTTTCGTATCCCGCCTCCTTAACCGTTGAATGAACGGTTACGTTTGATATCTTTACGTTTGCATCGTCACCCGAAACCTTTGAAACAAGAGTTCCAAGCACCGTCTTATCCTTATCGGTAGGACCTGTAACAAGCGTATTAATTACGTTAAGATTTTTAATTTCTGCATTTTTAGCAACAGAACCAAGAATACCCTGAGTTGCCGCCGCTCCAAGCTTAAGAAATGCGCCCGAAACGGTATGACCCTGACCGTCAAGAATACCGTTAAAGGTATATGCGGAGCTTACCGCAACCCACGGCTTATTGCTTGAGCCTCTTGCGATGACGGCATCCATATCACCGTCGTTTATAATCATATCTGCGCCAAGCTTAACTGTTATTCCCTCAAAGGTTACAGCACCCTCACTGTTTTTGCGTATTTGATTAAGTCCAACAAGCTGATCTGCCGTTGTAAGGACGTATTCCGACTTTGGATTTGCCTCGTCAAACCAAGAAACGTCGGGAGTTCCACTATAAACCGATGCAACCGTCGGTTGAACGAAAATATCCTTTCCGCAAGCACTGCACACGCCCTCAACAAATTCGGGATGTGAGCAAGCCTCTCCACATTCGGTGCAAGTGCCGTCGCTCCAAGAGTGCTTATGCTCGGTAGAATTTACCGCTACGGTAATTTTACCCAAGCTATCGTCGCTCTCGGGAATTCCCTGCGCAAATATATAAGCAACACCCTGCGGAGGCTCGTCAAAGCTTGTTCCTACTGCGCTTGCAAGAGGAAAGCTTGAATTTTCTATAACGAGAATTGCCGTTCCGTTAGGCTCATCGGCAGGCTCGAAAATTACGTCGATATTAACTGCCGCGTTTGAGTGATTGTCTACTGTGACCTTGCCAATATCATCGGTCCAGCCCGCATCGGCGGTAGGCACGTTGTAGCTATGCTCAAGGGGATTCCAAGCCATCGAGCCATCAGTGTATGCAAAATCAAGATTATTCCACATTATATCAACACTGTAAACCGCCTTATAGTCAACGTCGCCGCTAACGAAATCAAGAATAATATCCTGTGAAACCGTGGTATCAACGCCCACTGCCGAGGTTGAAAACGCCGTCGCGACAATCATCAAACCCACCAAAAGAATCGCTATAAAAGCTTTTAGCGTCTTATTCATAAATTTTCTCCTAATTTGTATTAATTTATATCGTCAGATCATTTTATATAAGAAGCGTTTTTATTATTACCGCTCACGCAAGCAATAGAGCCTGTAAGACAGGAGCTCTTGTTGCTCTTAGTTGTGTCGTCGGTATAGACCGAAAGTCCCGCAACGTAATCCTTAGCCTTTATAGTGCCGCTTCCGTGACAGTAGTAAAGTCTTACGTTAGAGCCTGCAGCCGCAAGACCTACAAATCCTGCAACGTGCTGACAGTCGGGAAGATTTATCGTTCCGTTAAAGTGACAATTTTGAACGGTAAGCTTGCCCGCCTGAAGCTTTCCTACAAATCCGCCAACGTAATTCATAGAATATGCGCCTGAGGTTATCATAACGGTATCCGCAAGGGTAATATCCTTGAGAACAACGCTCGCCTTAGAATCGTTAATAAGACCTACGATAGTGCCAAAGCAATTCTTGCCCTCGACGGTTGCCACAACGAAATAGGAATTTTCAAGCACGAAATTCTTTATAACCGCGCTACCCGCAACACCGCCGAAAATCGAACGGTAGGACGAGCCCGCAGTCAGATAAACGCCGCTAATAGAGTGTCCCTGACCGTCAAACGTACCCTTAAACTGATGTGCCGAGTGCGTAGCGGGAATAGTTTTAATATCCTTTCCCTTATCCTTAAAGTCGTTATATGCGCCCTCGTTTATTATAATATCTGCGCCGAGCTTTATCGTAACGCCCTCAAAGGTTATCGCTCCCTCGCTATCCTTGCGGAGCTGATTTATACCCGCAAACTGATCTGCCGTTGTGAGAACGTAGGATTTTATATCAGCGTGATACCAAGAGGTATCGGGCGTTCCCGTATAAACCGACGGAGCGCTTACAGTGGGAAATACCGTATCAAAGCGAAGGTCTGTAATAATGGGAAGATGGTCTGACGTGTATCTTACCTGCTGATAGGACTTTGGAGCAGCGCCTGCGCCGACTCTGAATTTAAGAGCCTTAAGTCCGTCGGAAATAAAGGTAAAGTCAAGCATACTGTTAGACGATCTGTCAGCAACAGAGGGATAGGAATTGCCCTGACTTGCAAGCTTAAACGCATTATTCCAGGTTGCCGATACACCGTATCTTGCCGCCGCAGTTTCGTGCGCGCTTGAATAACCGAATGTATCTCTAAGCTCAAGATACGTCTTAGAGCCTACAAGGTCGTTAAAGTCACCCGAAATTACGATTTCTGCATCGGGATATGTCTTTTTAAGCGACTCAATCTGCGCCTGAACATAGGAAAGCTCCTTTAAGCGCTCCATAAGTCTTACCTTTTGAACTGCGGGAGTGCTATATGCAGCATTCTGACTTCTGTGCTGGAGGTGTACGTTTACAATAATTACTTCTCTGCTCGATATCTCAAAAACGCCGTAGGTCATTGTCTTGGTTGTAAGCATAGAGCCGTTTTCACTCGTCTTGAGATTTTTCATATTCGTACTTGACGTAATACCAAGCTCGGAAAGCTCCGCAGAGGTAAGCTGATATCTGCTGCCCTCGGTGGTAACGTCCTTTGCGGTAAGTCCAACGGTGTTTTTAGTACCGTCGGAGGTGAGATATATAACTCCGCTCTTTTTAAGAGTAAGTCCTGATTTATAGAATATAGTGCAGTTGCTCGAGCCATTAAGGGTAGACGGACCAATCATACTGTATGCCGAAAGGTCGGATTTGTCCTTATCGTCCGCAACCTTTACCTTATCCAAAAAGTCCTTAGAGTCCTCTTGGAAGCAGATGAAATTAGGGTCATAGAAAAGAATTTCCTGCCTTACTGCGTAAAGTCTTTCCTTGCCTGCGGTTGAAAAGCTGTCAAAATTCGCTTGCACGTTGAAGCTCATAACTCGGAAATTCGTGCCCTGAGGACGAAGACCGTTTTTACTGTCGACCGAATTTGAATAATAACCAATAAGCTCGCCCTTGCAGGTAGGAGCTTTAACGCTACCCGTATTTTTAGAGCCTTCCTTATTAAGATTTGCAATAGCCGACGTTCCGATAAGTCCGCCCGCATCACAGTTTGCGCTTATATCTCCGTGATTTTCACAATCTATAATATTAACCGAAGCCTTAGTATTAAGAGCCGCGCCGAGAATACCGCCCGCAGATCTGCCGCTTGTAGTCACAGAGCCGTAGAAATGAGAATCTTTAACGGTAAGAGTGCCCGCATCGGTAATAGCGCCGACAATTCCTCCAACCCACGCGGTTTCATAGCCCGCCTCCTTAACGGTTGAATGAACGGTTACGCCCGAAATAGTTACCTTAGCATCGTCACCCGAAATCTTCGAAACGAGAGTGCCGAGAGTATTCTTATCCTTAGCCGTAGGACCGCTGACAATGGTGTTTATCACCCTCAAATCCTTAATTTCGGCATTTTTTGCAAGTGAGCCAAGCAAGCCCTGCACGCCCGAGCCGGCAAGCTTAAGATATGCGCCCGAGATAGTGTGTCCCTGACCGTCAAGCGTACCCATAAAGGAATAAGCGGATGCTACCATAAGCCAAGGCTCGTTATCGTCGGCATCAAGTATTTCATCCATTGTGCCTCTGTTAAAGACCATATCCGCGCCAAGCTTAACGGTTATACCGTCAAAATTAATAGCGCCCTCGCTATCTTGACGAAGCTTGTTAAGACCCATAAGCTGATCGGCAGTTGTAAGAATATACTCGCTTTGCACGTCGCTCGCATCATACCAAGAGGTATCGGGAGTACCGCTATAAATCGAAGCGTTTTCGGGCTCAGCAAACTCCGACGGAGGAATAACCTCTCCACCGCCCTCATCGCCGCCATCGTCCTCGTTGCCACCGTCCTCGTTGCCACCGTCGCTTGGAGTATCGTCGGGAGCTTTGTCGCCGTTATCGGTTGGAGGCGCTTCGGTTTCGTTATTTGGATTTTCTGTTGAATCGGTTATAGCCTCGGTTTCGGAGGCGTCGGTCGGATTTTCGATTATCTGCTTTGCGCAGGAGGTAAGCATCGAAGCCGACAAAAGTAATGACATAAATATAATAGCCGTTTTTTTCATCATATCACCTCGGGTATATAGATTTGAGATTTTAAAAATACCCATAATATTATACCATATAATGGATTTTAAATCAATAGAAAAAGGACTATTTTGTAGACTTGCACAAAGAAAAAAGAACGGAGATTTTTACCTCCGTTCTTAAAAACTGTCGTTTTTTAAATTTTTAACTACTTTCCCTCTTTGTCACAGTAAATTTATCAATGACAAAGCTTAAATCGACGCTCGAGCCAAGACCCGTAAAGTCATATTCAAATATCACATATCCACGTTCAACGTCCTCTTGAGTTACGGTAAACGTGCCGTTTACAGTGTAATAGCTGAATGGGTCAGAAATCGAAGTCGACGGCGTCACGTCTTGCGGTTTAGCAACAATCTTGCCCTCTTTCAATTCAAGAGAGTGAATTTGAGTAGCGCCCTTAAGTGCAGTTTTCATAGTCGAGGGAAGAATTGTAATGTCCATAGTGGCATAGAGCTGTCCGGTATTATGAGCGCCCGGAGTACTTCCCTTATTAAAGAGATACAATGTATATTTTCCAGGGGGGATTTTTTCACTTCCCGAGCCGTCTTGCTCTGTTGTTTTTGCTCCACTGCTATCCTTTTTATAGGCAAAACCGGAGGTTTTAATAGTATTCGTTCCGTTAGTTGCCGTTTTATAAACCACCCACTCGTCATTATCTTCCGCACACATAACAAGTCTGTATAATGCACTACTAGCGCCCTGCGTAAAATTAACTGCAACGCTTATATCCTCACCTTGATAGAATACATTTTTACTCAACTCTACTGTTCCAGTGGAATATCCATCAGCAATACTAGTAGACTTGGGCTCATATGGAACGTTAAGAAAATCATATTTAAACATTGTATTGGTAACAGGATTTTCCGCACTTGTAATAATTACGGTAATCGGGTCGACCATATCATATTGCCACCAATATTCATTAGTAACATTATCCGAATGGAATAGCGTTGCCGAGTTATCTCTAAGGTAGATTTGATAAACTCCCGGCTCGATACCTGCGGTAGATATATATTCCACTCCCGATGAGTCGGGTTGAACGTAGTGTCTTCCAGCTTCGATCGCTTCAGGTGTTTCGGGATTTGTCCTAGTATCATGCTTAAATATTCCTATCCACGGCAGGTTGCCTGACTCTCTTACTGCGTCATATTTAGCCGCAACAGAGCCTTTAGTGTAATAGCTTATAGGTATATCCTCGCCTACTGTGTATACCGTCTTAGGAATCGACATCGCAGCGCCGGTGTAATCCAAGGTGAGAGTATGCGTATTTCCATTTGGATCTGTCCAGCCTGATGTTCCACTCTTAGCATAACCCCTATGCGTTACAGAGTTATTAAGATAACCGCTTAAGTTAAGGTCATACGTTCCTTCCGCGCTCACAGGAATCTTCATAGTAGTCGTGCCGTAACCCGTACCTGAGCCTGCGAATGGGATATTAGTGCTAATATTTTCCGCTTTCTTAACCAACGGAGTTTGACCGAATCTTATGGTTATATTGTATTTTACGCCGGGGTGTATTATATCAGCGAGATTTGTAAAGTCATATAGCTTATCACCCAAATATCTCTTAGGGAACAATGCACCTTCTGAACCAACACAAGTATTATCTGTATGGCTCGTATTGTTTTGGCCCGTGCTACACTCTGCTTTCGTATGATTAGACTGTGACATAAGTCCTGTATAATCTGTTTCAAGGACAATATAACCTCTCTTAACGTCAGCCTCAGTTACGTTTATAGATGCGGTTATTCCTCTTGCCTCGGTATTTGCAAACGGATCAGTGAGTGTATAAATATGCTCAACATTTTCATTAGCCGCTCTATTCTCAGCCGTAAACTGTTTATCAACGTTCGAGAAATACGTGTATTCGCCCTCGTCGTGAATAACCGAGAAATCAACCTTTTCATCCTTGTCATGAATATAAATAGTTGTCTGAGCAAGCACATATTTTGATCTTATATTTTCCGTATAAAGAGTATCCGCTAACGTGTACGCTTCACCGTTACTACGCAGAGGTACACGGTGAATCACTACTATCGTATACGTTCCGGGTTTCAAATCCAAAGCCCATTGAGGCATGGTTGAGTTACTGTACACTCCATTCTCTCCAAAATCACTGTAAGCACCGCTCGCTTTTTCTGTTATGTCATCAATTCTAATGTTTTTTTGAGTTAAGTCTTGTGGATCTGGGGCAAATTTCTGACTGTATAGGGTATATTGCTTATTTGACATCAAATCATCACTAACTATGGCTATTGTAACTGTGCCGAATCCCTTACGGTCATCAGAAGAAGTTTTAGAATTAAACTTAAGCGTAAAATCAAGACCTATTGATTCTCCTTCAACAAAATGAGTTTTATCAACGGAAAGAGAATAGTCGAGATATTTACTCTGTGCAGCCTGATTGGCAGTATATAATTGACGTTGTGTTCCAGAATCAGTAGATGGCCCATTTGCAAGTTGATGAGTAAAGGCCAGCTCCTGCTCTCCTACTTCCGTTACAGGAATAGTAATTCTGTTAAAGGCAGTATTTGAAGCATTAGATACCCTAGGTGGAATAGGAGTAAAGCTCCAATTCTGCTCATTTGAAACGTAGCCCGCATTAAGCTTTGTAAGGTCTGTTCTGTTTACAGAGCTATGATAACCGTACTGCATAGTATTACCGTCGGCATAGGTAAACTTCAATTTCAAATGAAGAATCGGGTAAAGATTGCCCTCTCCGTCACCGTCGGAATCGTGCTTACCCACAGCAACTACCAAGAGATTTCGCTCAGCTCCCGCAGGCAACGCAGGGAGAGTAATAATTATAGGAGGACCATTATCATAAGAATCTGGGTTGTAGTAAAATCCGCCAACACCGTCGTCGTCAGCGACGATTGAAAAATCGGCATTAAGCTTTTTCGCGACCAAATCCTTTACATGTGGACCATTATTCCATCCTATCTTGGTTATATCTTTCATAGCGTGGTTTATTACAGTCCAGGTCTTTCCGCCGTCGAGCGAGTATTTATATTGGCTTACACCGTCCTCGGAAACAATATATCCGCTAAGCGTTACCTTTCCGCCGCTTTGAATCAAATTAACATTATCATTATAAAATCTTGCATTACGGAAATTCACGTTTTGCGGCTCGTAGAAGCTGTAATCCTCGGGGTGTATGGTGTCCTCAACTGTTCCACCTTCAGCCAAATTTGTCCATTTGTCAGACATATTAAGTTTTTTGTTGTCAACTCCAAGCGTTGTCGGTGTAAGCGGTGTAGTGCTATCGTCTAATTTAACCGTTCCAACTCTCGACCAGAAAAGTCCGTTCTCACCGTAAACCGCTACGTTGTCAATTCTTCCGACGGGAACGTAAACGTCGCTCTCGTTAGGCTTTGCGGCAAATATTACGTCAACAACCTCGCCAACGTAATTCGAAAGGTCGGCGGTGAGCTTTGTACCGTATTCATTCTTTTTAGCCTCGACAGTAGAAGCGTTAAACTTACCGTCAATCGAGTCCTCAAAGCGATGATTTGCGGTATCCGACAACGTCGAATCATTTCTACCGTCTAAGCTATAATAATAATCTGCATACTGTGGGCTAACCAAGCCGTTATTAGATGATATTTGCACTGCCGTACCTGAGCATTTTAACCAGGTTTTTCCGTTATCGACGGACCAATAATAGCCTTGAACGCCCTTTTCAACCATAGCCCAACCCGTGACTGAAAGCGACTTTTTGACGGGCATATCCGAGCAAAGCGTTCTTATATCCTCATACTTATAGGAATACTCCGCCATACGCGCATATCCCGTGGTCGAGGACGGACCTGCCAAATCGGTAGTAGAACTGCCACTCTTTGACGGTTGAAGCTTCCATGTTTTTGTCATGGTAAAGCCCATACGCTCGGGGTCCGCCATACCGTTATGATAGTGTCCATGGCTTGAAGATCCCGTTTCATCCAATCTATGAATATTCAAGATAGATGCACTCGACGTATTAGAATTCGTTACGCTGATATCTGAAACGAAATCAAACGGGAACGTCATATAATTTCTTATCTGGTTAAAGTTAATTATACGAACTATCTCGCATCTGTAATTAATGTTTTCGGTAGGCACTGCCGCTATTATAACGTCGAGATTTGCATCGTTTTTGTAGTCCGAAAGGTCGGCAACAAGTGCGAAATTCGAAAAGTTTGCGTTTGCGCCGTCGGCTTCTGTAAAGTTATAATGCGTATATTTGGAAATATCCAAA
>JAZRGA010000040.1:0-6027 GCA_045643945.1 Eubacteriales bacterium
TGAAAAAAGGTAGCACCAAAAACTTTCAATCGGGGAACTTCAAATAACATAGTGCGCTCGACCGATGAACCGTCAATGTTCGCACTGCACCCTCGCAGGAAAGTTTTGGTCAAGCTTTTTCAAAAGCTTGCGGGTCTGGGCAGAGCCCATAAAAACGGCGTTTCTTTTTGCTAAGCCTTTTTCTTTGCGCCTTGTGTGTCAAAGAAAAAGCGGAGTAGGGAGTTAGTTGGTGTTAAGGATTTTTTACTACCTTTTTGAAAAAAGGTAGCACCAAAAACTTTCAATCGGGGAACTTCAAATAACATAGTAGGCTCGACCGACGAGCCATAAATGTTCGCACAAATTTGACTGTAACTGAGGATATCATCCTCCCGTTTTTAGTAGTCATTGCAAAATAACGCCTGCGGCTACACCTCATCCGCCTCGGCAAGCTCGGCACCTGTCTCGCTGCGGCTCGGTCACGCTACGGCTCTAACAGTCCACCGGACTGTTATTCACTACCGTAGCGCCGCTTCGCTACCTCAAGGAGAAGCCTTTCAAGTGCAGTGCAAACATATATTTTCAATTCATAATGCTTTTTCAACTACTCATCCACCGCGCCCTATAAAACATAAATACATATATATAAATAATAATATATATTAATAGTAATATAATTAGTAGGTGGTGTCGAAACTGTTGAAAAGTCGGGAAAGCCCTTTATTTTCAAGGTGTGACACAGATTTGAAAAATATCGAAAGCTGTTGAATTCTTTCGTAAAATCTGTTGTGGAAAATGGGAAAACTTTTCGGATTTAGCGATTTTTGCCGCTATTTTTTGCTTTTTTGGGGTGTTTTTTGAAAAAGAGTAAAATTTTGAGTTTTCAACAGATGGCCATTTTTGCCACCGATTTTTTGTCACCCCTAAATCACCCGAAAATCACCGATTTTTTCAACAGAATGTCACGTTTTTGCCATTTTTTTACTGTTATTAAAAAGTTTTCAACACACTGTGTGAAACTGTTTGAAATCTCGAAAGCCTTGATTTTTAAGGACTTTTTTGTCGAACTGTTGAAAACTCGTCGACGTTTTTTTAGTAACTTGAGTTTTCAACAGCGATTGTGGAAAAGCTGACATTAACTATGTTCAAACTACCGTTGAAAAGTAGTGTCAAACAGTGTCAAGTCCCTCGATATCCTTTTTAAGATCGGAAATGTTGATAAGAAATAGCGGATCTGATGAAAGCTTCTTTTCGATGATTTCGCAAGAGGAAATTACCGTCGAATGGTTTCTGTCAAATATCTTTCCAACGCTCGGATAAGACATATCTGTCATTTCGCGAATGAGATATATCGCTATATGTCTTGTAAAGGCTACGTCCTTTGTTCTCGATTTGCCGACAAGCGTCTTTCTGTCTATTCCGTATTTTTTGTTGATGCAGGTGAATACCTTATCAATTATAACCTGAGTCGGAACAACTCCGCCCGTAAGCTCCTGCAAACAGGATGCGGCAATATCCATTGTTATTCCCCGACCCTCTACAAAGGCTATAACGCTGAGCTTTTTAATAGTACCCTCGATTTGTCTGATATTCGAGCGGAGATTTTCTGCAAGGAATGTCGCAACATCATCCGAAAGGGTTATATCGGCTTGCTCTGCCTTTTTCTTAATAATTGCAATTCTAAGCTCAAGATCCGGGGGCTGAATGTCTGCGATAAGTCCCCATTCAAATCTCGTTTTAAGTCTGTCCTCAAGCGTCGCAATATCCTTAGGCGGACGGTCGGAGGAGAGAACTATTTGACTGCAATTTTCGTGAAGTGTGTTAAAGGTGTGGAAGAATTCCTCTTGTGTAGAGGTCTTTCCTGCAATAAACTGAATATCGTCGATAAGCAAAATATCGCAGGTTCTGTATTTTTCGTGAAATTTATTCATCGTCTTGTTTGCAAGACTTTCTATCATTTCGTTGGTAAATTCCTCACCCTTTATGTAAACGACCTTAGCCTGCGGATTTTTGCGCTTGATTTCGTTAACGATAGCGCTCATAAGGTGGGTTTTACCGAGTCCGCTCGGGCCGTATATAAATAGCGGATTGTAGTTGTCCGCAGGATTGCTTGCAACGGCAACGCACGCCGCGTGAGCGAATTTGTTTGATGCTCCGACTATGAAGTTGTCAAAGGTGTACTGGAAATTTATCGAGCGTCCGACAACGGCAACAGGCTCGGCTTGCTCGGGGGCGTCGACCTTTTTTGCGCTCTCGACCTTTTCTGCGCCTTGCTCGGGTGCGGATGCATCACGTCTTCTTCTGTTGTCAAATTCACCGAGCTTTATACCGAACTGTCGGCTAAGCTTTTCGTCGGCGGTCATTTCACCGATAAAAACAACGTCTATATTTTGCTTGAAGCCGAAGAATTTTTCAAAAGCCGCCTCAAGAGTTCCCAAGTGCTTTTCTTTTGCCTTTTTTAATTTAAATTCCGATTCCGTTCCGAAAATAATCGTATCGTCGGAATAATCTATTACCTTGAAGTCGCCAAACCAAAGCTCAACAGTGGAGGGCGGCATTGTGCTGCAAAGCTCGTTTTTTACGTCAAGCCATATTGCATTAAGCTCGTCAATATACGCCATACTTTTTCGAAGTTGTTCCTTTCGTAAGATATCTGAAAATTCGTTAAATATAAGTATTAAAAAAATGCTGAATTGAGAAAAAATTCTTTTATTTGACGTGATTTCGGCGAAAAAATATAATAGCTCGCCATATTAAAAAATCACATAATAATTATACCATAAAGTGCGGATTTTTGCAACAGAATTTTGCTATTTTTTTAACTTTTTTCTTCATTTTTAATATATATTTATATATATATTATTAAGCCTTTTTTCGACTTATTTATTGACAAAATTTGAATATGATTGTATAATAGTTACGGAATGAAAAACAATAATCCGGTAATTATGATTAAAAAGTAAAACCAAAAAGGTAAATATGAAAATAAGATATAACGTAAAAGGAATGAGCTGCGCTGCGTGTGTGGCGCACGTCGAGCATAGTGCCGAGCGTGTCTGCGGCAAGGGGCGGGCTACGGTTAGTCTGCTGACTAATTCGATAACTCTTGACGTTGCGGATTCGCTTGACGAGGAAAAGCTTTATCTCGAGCTTAAAAAGGCTCTTAAAGGCGCGGGATATACGCTTGAACGTCAAGGGGACGGCGACGGAGCAAAAAACGAATACAAGCGAAGCATTAGGCGACTCGTAATATCTGCGATAATTACCGCAATTCTGATGCTTGTCGCTATGGGTCATATGCTCGGAATACCGATGCCCTCGCTTTTTATGGCGCATCCGTATTTATTTGCACTGCTTCAGCTTGCTTTGACTCTACCCGTAATAATAATAAATTTTAAATTCTTTAAAAACGGATTTTTTTCGCTATTTAAGGGCGCTCCGAATATGGATTCGCTTATCGCCATAGGCTCTGGCGCGTCAACGGTTTACGGCATTGTCGCAATAGGAATAATGCTTTACGGTGAATTAACGCAAAACCAAGCGCTTGTCGACTCTTACCGTCACAACCTCTATTTTGAGGGAGCGGCTATGATACTGACGCTTGTTTCGCTTGGAAAAACGCTTGAGGGAAAGGCGAGGTCTAATGCCGCAAGCGCAATTAAAGGGCTTTCCAAAATGATGCCCGAGAGTGCGTCGGTGCTTCGTGACGGTGCTTTTATTGAAATTCCGATAAACGAAATACAAGTCGGAGATATAGTCGAGCTTCGCGCGGGAGATACCGTTTCGGCAGACGGAACAGTTGTCGAGGGCTCTTGCTCGGTTGACGAGTCTGCGCTTAGCGGAGAAAGCATACCCGTAGAGAAAAACGAGGGAGATTTGCTTCAGACGGCTTGCGTTTTGACTAACGGATACGTTAAAATAAAAGCCGAAAGGGTAGGCGAGGATACCGCGCTTTTGCGTATAATTCGCTTACTTGAGGATGCGGCGGCTTCCAAAGCTCCGATAGCGCGAATTGCCGATAAGGTGAGCGCAATATTCGTTCCTACGGTAATAGCAATATCTGTCTTAACTGCTCTAATTTGGATGCTTGTAACAAAGAATATAAATATGGCGTTTCAATGCGCAATTTCGGTGCTTGTTATTTCTTGCCCTTGCGCTTTGGGACTCGCTACGCCTACCGCAATAACCGTTGCGACGGGGCGGGGCGCTCGGCTTGGAATACTCATTCGCTCGGCAGAGGCGCTTGAAAATCTTCATTCTGTTAAGTATTTTTTGACCGATAAAACGGGAACTGTAACCGAGGGAAAGCCTGTGGTTACTGACGTTGTGGCATTTTCCGACGAGAAAAGACTGTTTCGGATAGCGTATCTTGTTGAGTCGATGTCCTCGCATCCGTTAGCGAGTGCAATTTGTAATGCCGCTCTCTCGAGAGATTGTGGACTTGATGGATTGCGAGCAGAAGCGCGGAACGTTGAGGTTGTTGCGGGAAAGGGAATTAAAGCCGAAATCTGTGAAAACGAAAATAGCAATATTTGTCTAATTGGTAGACCTGAGCTATTTTCCGAAAACGGCGTTACGCTCGACGAAAACGTGCTATCCTCGTTAAATTTATTAGAGGAAAAGGGTCGAACTGCGGTTATTTGCGCCGTAGGAAGCGAGCCGCTCGGTGTTATAGGAATTTTTGATAGAGAGCGTGCCGACTCAACCGACGCCATCGCTTCTCTTAAAAAAATGCATATAAAAACGGTTATGCTTACGGGCGATAACGCTTTGAGCGCAAGGGCGGTTTGCGAGGCGTGCGGAATAGAGGAATATCATGCGCGACTCTTGCCCGAGGACAAGGAACGGCTTATTCGAGAGTATTCGAAAAAGGGAATTTGCGCTATGGTGGGCGACGGTATAAACGATGCTCCTGCGCTTGCCGCCGCGGATATAGGTATTGCAATCGGGGCGGGAACAGATATAGCAATCGAGTCGGCAGACGTTGTGCTTTCTCAAAGCTCGCTAAGCGATGCCGTGAGCGCAATAAGTCTTTCACGCGCTACTGTTACTGTAATAAGGGAAAATCTTTTCTGGGCGCTTTTTTATAATGCCGTGTGTATTCCCATAGCGGCAGGAGTGCTTTCGCCCTTAGGAATAACTCTTACGCCTATGATAGCATCTGCGGCTATGAGCTTTTCCTCGGTTTGCGTGGTGCTTAATTCACTTCGTCTTAAATATAAAAAAATTTATATAAATAAATCAGTAAATCAAATAAACCAAATGGAGGATGATGATATGTTTGGAAAAACTAAGACAGTTACTGTTTCAGTAGAGGGAATGATGTGCAACAATTGCAAGGCGCACGTTGAAAGAGCGTTGCTTGCTCTTAAGGGCGTTAAATCTGCCGAGGCGTCAGTTGAAAATAAAAACGTCACCGTAGTTGCAAAGGCTTCGCTTTCCGATGACGCTATCTCTGCCGCTATCGTTGCCGCAGGATATAAGGTTGTTTAATTTTACTCGGTGAAAACTTTTTAAATGGTTTATTTTGCGGGGAAAACTTTCTTGGGAAGAAAGGTTTTCCCCGAACCCCTTTCAAAGAACTCTCCACGGAGGGGTTTATTTTTTTGCCATAATTACTGCGCTCGATGGATGAACCATAGATGTTCGCACTGCACCCACGCGTGAAAGTTTTGGTCAAGCTTTTTCAAAAGCTTGCGGGTTTGGGCAGAGCCCATAAAACGGCGTTTCTTTTTGCTAAGTCTTTTTCTTTGCGCCTTGTGTGTCAAAGAAAAAGCGGATAAGGGAGTTAGATTGTGTTTAACGTGGGACTTTATTTTTTGCCATAATGACTGCGCTCGACGAATGAATAATAGATGTGCGCAATTTTTATTGTAGGGGAGGATATCATCCTCCTGTTTTTGGAATAAAAATTCATTGTTTTTTCGGGAAGATAATATCTTCCCCTACAAATCTGTTCTGATTTTTGAGAAAAGCAAACTCAAAGCCTTCCCCTTGAGGTAGCGAAGCGGCACGAGGGTCTTAGAAAACAATTGAGTATTGTTTTCC
>JAZRGA010000041.1:0-13128 GCA_045643945.1 Eubacteriales bacterium
GCAGTGCGAACATAGTGCGTTCGACCGACGAGCGTGTTAATTATGAAAATAAAACGAAATCATTCGTTGAGAGTTCTTTGAAAGGGGTGCGGGGAAAAGCTTTCTTCCCAAGAAAGTTTTCCCCGCATAAATTATAAATTAAAACAAAATAATTGACATAATATATAAAATATGATATAATTACTATAATTGTGAAAAATTAAAGCAAAGAGAAATGAAGATGAAAAAGCGACTTTTAATATTTGATCTTGACGGAACTATCGCAGACACTCTGCCGTCGATTGCAGAGGCGATAAATATGTGCGCGCGTCATTTCGGTTATCCTCAAAAAAGCGAGGATGAGGTGCGTCTTGCCGTTGGAAACGGTGTGGGCGTGCTTTTGCAAAAAACTATGCCCGAAAGCGAAATGGCAGATCCCGAAAAATGCGCAAAAATAAAGGAATATTTTGCAGAATGCTATGAGATAACTCAAGCAAAGGTAGATACTGCATATATCGGCATGGCGGAGCTTATGCGCAAGCTTCATTCTAAAGGATATATTCTTGCGGTGCTTTCAAATAAGCCCGATAAGCTTGTTAAAATGATAGTAAATAATATCTTTCCCGACCGAATTATAAGCGAGTCTATGGGTCAGACCGACCTTCCCAAAAAGCCCGACCCGACTGTCCCTCTTATGATTGCCAAAGGGTTTGGCGTTGCTCCTGCCGATACCTATTTTATAGGCGACAGTGAGGTCGACGTGCTTACAGGTAAAAATGCGGGAATGATAACTCTTGCGGTTTCGTGGGGATTTCGTGACAGATATGTGCTTGAAGAAGCAAGCCCCGATTTTCTTTTTGATACGCGCGAGGAGCTTTTGAATTATTTTCGCAATATAACCGATTAATTAACTAATTAATTAACCAATAAAGAAAACGAAAGGAACAGTAAAGTGAAGGTAGGATTTGTTTCGCTTGGATGTCCTAAAAATCAGCTTGATACCGAGGTAATGCTTCACGAGGTTGCAACGGCGGGATATGAGATAACCCCTGACGAAACCGAGGCGGACGTTGTTATAATTAATACCTGCGGATTTATCGAGAGTGCAAAAAAGGAATCTATTGAAAATATACTTGATATTGCTTGGCTTAAGAAAAACAGAACCTTAAAGGCTATAATAGTAACCGGTTGTCTTGCCGAAAGATACCGTGAGAGTATTTTGGAGGAAATGCCCGAGGTTGATGCCGTGCTTGGCGTTGGCAGTATACATAATATCGTTGAGGCTATTGAGGCGGTAACGGTTAAAAGGAAGAAAGGCTCAAAGCGTAAATATACGTCGTTTGAGGATAAAGAAGCCGTTCGTCTTGGCGGTGACAGAATTTTGACTACACCCGAATATACCGCTTATTTGAAGATAGCTGAGGGATGCGATAACCGTTGCGCTTATTGCGCTATTCCGTCGATACGCGGTCGCTTCCGCAGCCGTACTATTGAGGATATAGTTAAGGAGGCTAAGGACCTCGAGGCTCTCGGTATTCGTGAGCTTAATATAGTTGCGCAGGATATAACGAGATACGGACTTGATATTTACGGCTCATATAAGCTTGCGGCACTTTTGCGAGCTATAACCGATAATACCTCTATTCCGTGGATAAGATTGCTTTATTGCTATCCCGATAAAATAACCGACGAGCTTGTTGCCGAAATACGCGATAACGATAGAATTCTTAAATATATCGATATGCCTATCCAGCATATAAGCGATAATATGCTTAAGGCGATGAACCGTCACGGCGATAGCGCTATGATTAGAGGAGTTATTAAAAAGCTTCGCAAGGAAATTCCCGATATAGTTATAAGAACTACCTTTATCGTCGGATTTCCCGGTGAGAGTGAGAGCGATTTTGAGGAGCTTTGCGAGTTCGTTAAAGAATCTCGCTTTGAGCATCTCGGAGTATTTCCTTATTCGAGAGAGGAGGATACTCCCGCTTATGATTTCGACGGTCAGATAGACGAGCAGATAAAGCAGGACAGAGCCGATATAATAATGCGTGAGCAGCTTGAAATAAATACGCAGAATAATGAAAAAATGTTAGGCAAGGTTATAACCGTTCTTTGCGAGGATTATGACCCCGTTGCAAGCGTTCATTTCGGTAGAGGCGTTGCAGATGCTCCCGAAATCGACGGTAAGGTCTATTTTAAGGCGGAGCGTCGAATAGCTCCGGGTACGTTTGTTAAGGTCAAGGTGCGCGAGGTGCTTGATTACGACCTTTTCGGCAGAGCAATACTTTAATTTTAGGAGAACATTATTATTATGAGTAAAATGAATTTACCAAATAAGCTTTCGCTTATTCGCCTTTGCTTAGTTCCCGTGATATTGGTGGCAGGAATGCTGATGCCCGAATATTCTACGGTATCTCCGAGCGCTTCCTTTTATGTTTTTACGGTTATCTGTGCGGCACTTTTTATAGGTGCATCTGTAACCGATATGCTTGACGGAAAAATTGCAAGACGTGACGGACTCGTTACCGATTTTGGAAAATTTATCGACCCTATCGCCGATAAGTTTATGGTAATCGGAGCGCTTTTTGTGCTTTTGATAAAGTTTAAAAATCTTGAGGTCTTTATGCTTGTAACGCTTATCACGGTAGTATTTCGCGAGCTTGCTATTACCTCGATAAGACTCGTTGCATCAAATGCGTCGAATGTTGTTCTTGCCGCAAATATTCTTGGCAAGGTTAAAACCGTAACCCAAATCGTTGCTATTTCAACGGTATTTTTAGAGCCTGTTGTTCAGTTGATAACAAGACTTATTACCGAGGCGATAGTAGGACATTCGGTTTATTGGAGATACGATATATTGCCTCTTTCTTGGATAAGCATAGTTCTTTCGCTTGTTATGACTCTTTGGTCGGGCATCGCTTACATAAAGGGCTATTGGAAATATCTCGACCCCGAAAAATAATTAAATAGCTAAATAATATAAGGGAGAGCCTTTTAATCGAGGCTTCTCCCTTTGTTTTTATAATATTATTGTTGAGCATTGGAATTGTGAGTCTATAATACCGCTTTTTCTTTGAAACGCGAGGCGCAAAGAAAAAGCTTGGCAAAAAGAAAGCGCCGTTTTTATGGGCTCTGCCCAAACCCGCAAGCTTTTGAAAAAGCTTGACCAAAACTTTCACGCGTGGGTGTAGTGCGAACATCTATTGTTCGTCGGTCGAGCGCACTAATTGTGACAAAAAAATAAAACTCTCGTGGAGAGTTCTTTGAAAGGGGCGCGGGGAAAAGCTTTCTTCCCAAGAAAGTTTTCCCCGATTTAAACACAATCTATTTCAAAATCACCTTATCCACCGCCCAAGCGGAAAAGACCTCGGCAAAGATCGTCTTATATTCTTCGAAAGTATAGCTTCTACCGCTTGACATAATCAGCGACGGCACTCCGAATATAGACAATCTATACGGCATAGCACGAAATCCGAGTCGCTCATAAAAGCATCTACGGCGCGTGCGTTGTTCTCCGTTATCGCTCTCTACTCCATCATCCTCGATATCTATAACGATACTCCTCTCCGAGTATCGCTTTTTTAATTCGACGATAACCTCAGTACCGTACCCTTTCCCCTGCTTTTCTGGTAAAATAGCAAAATAATTAAGTGCAAGCACGTCAAGGCAGAGTGTTATATTAGCAAATCCAAGAAATTCGCCCCCCTCGTCCTCAACCGACAAAAGCCGCATTGTTCCGTTATCGCGCTTCTCTAACACTCTCGCAAACGGCATTCTTTCCTCGGGCGGAAAAGCCAATTCATAAAGCGCGCGTATCGTTTCTATTCTTTCGGGCGAATTATTTTCCGTTATTACTATCATTATTTTCTGCCCGTAGAGCCAAATCCGCCCTCGCCCCGTTCGGTATTCTCAAGCTCATCGCAAACCTCAAATTCTGCGGTATCATATTGTGTAAACACTATCTGCGCCACCCTCTCGAAAGGCGCAACCGTCTGCTCCCTACCCGATTGATTATAAAGCGCAACCATTATCTCACCTCGATAATCGCAATCGATAACTCCTACCTTATTTGCGGGAGCAAGTCCCCTCTTTGTTGAAAGACCGCTTCTCGCATAAATAAGTCCAACGTAGCCCTGCGGAATTTCAAGAGCAATTCCCGTATGAATAAGGCGCGTTTCTCCAGACGCTACCGTTATTTCGCTATCCTCGCAGGAATAAAGGTCCGCCCCTGCCGCAAATTTTGATGCATAGGTCGGTATTATTGCCTTATCGTTTAATTTTTTTATTTTCATTTTAAAATTCATAAAAAGCATCTCCTAATCGTTAACTTATTTTAATGATATCACTTATTATTAATTTTGTCAATAAATATATATTAAAGATAAATTTGCTATTGACAAATACTGTATTTTGTTTTATAATAATTGAGAATTATTCTCAATTTGGAGTTAATATGGCAGAATATAACACAGAACAAAAAAAGCTATTACTTGAATTTTTAGAAGAAAATCACGATAACGCATACACGATAGAAGAAATAACAACCGAGTTAAAGTCACGCGGAGCAAGCGTTGGAAAAAGCACGGTATATCGACTTATGACAAGGCTCGTTGAAGAAAAAAGAGTAAAGCGCCAGCTTGCCGAGGGCTCTCGCAAGGCTATATACAGAATAACGCTTGACGCACACTGTCACAATCATCTTCATCTTCAATGCATCAAATGCGGACGGGTGCTTCATCTTGACGAGGATACGTCCGACAAGCTTCTCGACACTGTTAAAAGGCTAAACGATTTTTCGGTTAGCGAGGAGGACACCGTTCTTATGGGTAAATGCTCGGATTGCAATTTAGGAGGAAAAAAATGAGAAAAATAACGGGCAAAAGAATAATTTGCGTTATACTTATTATTTGCACTGCTCTTTGTATTACTCTTTCGGTAAGCTCCTGCGCTCCTACGGGTAGCGATGACGACAATGCAAGCATCAAAATTCTTTGTACTCTCTTTCCGCAATACGATTGGATACGCAGCATAACAAAAGGCGTTGACGGTGTTGAGGTATCGCTTATAATTTCAAACGGAACAGACCCGCACAGCTATCAGCCCACCGCCGCCGATATAATGAATATTTCAAAATGCAATGCTCTCGTTTACGTTGGAGGCGACTCGGATACTTGGGTCAAAAAAGCAATAGAGCGCTCAAAAAATAAAGAAATGAAATTAATTGCGCTCACCGAGCTTGAGGGTATACGTCTTCACGATATATCTTCATCCTCTCACTCGCACGAGGGACATTCACACGAGGGACATTCGCACTCGGCGCTCGACGAGCATCTTTATCTTTCACTTGAGAACGCAATCACCTCGGTAAAAGCGATAACCGAATGGCTTTGCGCAAAGGACGAAGAAAACGCAGAGCGCTATAATCAAAATGCATCGGAATATATCTTAAAGCTTACCGCTCTCGGAAACAGCTTTAAGTCCGACGTAGAGCAAGTCCCCGAAGAAAAAAGATTTATACTGTTTGCCGACCGTTTTCCTTTTGTTTATCTCCTCTCGGACTACAGTATCCACTATTCCGCCGCCTTTGAGGGATGCACTACCGACGTCGATGCAGATTTTGATACGGTAATTCGCCTAATTCACGAGGCAAACGAGCATAACGTAGGCTTTATAGCGGTAACCGAAGGCTCGGATAAATCATTGGCAAGCACAGTTATTTCTTCTACAAATTCAAAAAATCAAGAAATAATAGTTCTTAATTCTCTGCAATCAATCACGCAAAAGCAAATAGAAAAGGGCGCTACCTATCTTTCATTAATGGAAGAAAACATCAAAGAGCTAAAAAGAGCGCTCGGTATTAAAAATTAACGGAGTAAAATATTATAATGTCACAAATAATTTGTAAGGACCTCGTGCTTGGATATGAGGGCAACACCGTTTGTCGGGATTTAAGCTTTACCGTTGAAAAGGGCGACTATCTTTGCATAGTCGGTGATAACGGCTCGGGCAAAACAACGCTTATGCGCGCCCTGCTCTCGCTAAATCCCGCTATTTCGGGAACGATAACCTTTGGCGACGGAATTTGCGCGCGAGATATAGGCTATCTTCCCCAGCAAAGCGAGCTTCAAAAGGATTTTCCCGCCTCGGTTGAGGAGGTAGTGCTTTCGGGATGCACGTCAAGGCTCGGCAAGCGCTTTTTTATGAATAAAGCAGATAAGCTTGACGCTATTCAAAATATGAAAATGATGAACGTAAACGATTTGGCAAAAATGAGCTATCGCACGTTATCGGGCGGTCAGATGCAGCGTGTTCTGCTTGCTCGCGCACTTTGCGCCGCTAATAAAATACTCGTTCTCGATGAGCCTGTTTCGGGTCTTGACCCACACGCCACCGCCGATATGTACGAAACGATACATCATTTAAATAAGCATACGGGCATTACTATAATAATGGTTACGCACGATATCGAAAATGCGCTTAGAGATGCAACCGCCGTTTTAAAAATCAGTAAAGAGCCTACCCTCTATCGCTCGGTCGAGGAATACAGACGCTCGGTTTCGGGAGGCGCTATATGACATTTTTTGAAGCATTTTCCGAATATTTTTCCTATCCATTCGTTTGGTATGCACTTATCGTAGGAGTTCTTATAGCGCTCTGCTCTGCTCTTTTCGGAGTTGTTTTAGTGCTTAAAAGATTTTCCTTTATAGGTGACGGACTTTCACACGTTGCCTTTGGAGCGCTTGCGATAGCAACGGTTATGAACGTAACTAATAATATGCTCATCGTTCTTCCGATAACCGTTATCTGCGCTATTCTTTTGCTAAAAACCGGCAAAAACACAAAAATAAAGGGCGATGCGGCTATTGCTATGCTCTCTGCGGGTGCGCTTGCGGTTGGATACCTTATAATGAGTCTTTTTTCAGGCTCGGGAAACGTAGCGGGCGACGTTTGCAGCACGCTGTTCGGCTCGTTTTCGATAATAACCCTTTCAAGCTGGGAGGTTATACTTTGTATCGTTCTCTCACTTATAGTTATTACGTTATTTATTCTTTTCTACAATCGCATTTTTGCCGTCACCTTTGACGAAGAATTTGCAAGAGCCTCGGGAACTCGCGCATCGCTTTATAATCTGCTTATCGCCGTTGTTACCGCAATTATTATAGTTCTTGCTATGAATCTCGTCGGCTCGCTTCTTATATCGGCGCTCGTTATCTTCCCTGCGCTTTCATCTATGCGTGTTTGTCGCACATTTAAAAAAGTAGTTATTCTCTCGACGATAATTTCCGTCACCTGCGCAATCATAGGAATACTTGCGGCAATTATCTTCTCTACACCCGTAGGACCTACTATCGTTGTATGCGACATCGCAGCCTTTTTCATCTGCTTTATCGTCGGAAAGATTAGTAGATAGCTTGTGTTAGGTTTTTTTGCTGCCTTTTTGAAAAAAGGCAGTAAGAAAACTTTCAAACGGGAAAATTTAAATAACATCCTGCGCTCGACCGACGAATAATAGATGTTCGCACTGCACCCACAGAGGAAAGTTTTGGTCAAGCTTTTTCAAAAGCTTGCGGGTTTGGGCAGAGCCCATAAAAACGGCGTTTCTTTTTGCCAAGCCTTTTTCTTTGCGCCTTGTGTGTCAAAGAAAAAGCGGAGTAGGGAGTTAGTTTGTGTTAAGAATTTTTGCTAGGTTTTTGAAAAAAGGTAGCACCAAAAACTTTCAAACGAGGAACTTCAAATAACATAGTACGCTCGACCGATGAGCCGCTAATGTTCGCACTGCACTTAAAAGGCTTCTCCTTGAGGGTAGCGAAGCGGCGCTACGGTAGTGAATAACAGTCCGGTGGACTGTTAGAGCCGTAGCGTGACCGAGCCGCAGCTAGACAGGTGCCGAGCTTGCCGAGGCGGATGAGGTGTAGCCGAAGGCGTTATGAATGGAGAAAAGCAAAATTTCAAGCCTTTTCCACCTCATCAATCGAACACAGTCATTATATCAAAAAAGAACCCTCAAGTAAGAGAGTTCTTTTTTGATTTTTAAAAATATCTATCAATAAAGCGGATACTTTTTGCAAAGCTCGGCTACGGCAGCGCGAACTGCGGGAGCAGAATTTTCATAATCCTTTGCGGTAAGCGCAAAGAGATGGGCAATAGTCTTCATATCCTCAGTATTGAGTCCGCGAGTTGTAACCGCAGGAGTACCAACACGAACACCCGACGTAACGAAAGGCTTCTCAGGGTCATTGGGTATAGCGTTCTTATTAACTGTTATATGAACGCTATCAAGTCTTGCTTCAAATTCCTTACCCGTAATACCCATAGGACGAAGGTCGACGAGCATAAGGTGGTTATCCGTACCGCCCGAAACAAGGTCAAAGCCCTCCTTAAGAAGCTCATCTGCAAGAGTCTTTGCGTTAAGAACTACGTTATGCTGATATTCCTTAAATTCAGGCTTAAGAGCCTCACCAAAGCAAACCGCCTTTGCAGCGATAACGTGCATAAGAGGTCCGCCCTGAATACCGGGGAATATCGCCTTATTAAACTTCTTTGCAAGCTCCTCGTCATTAGTAAGTATCATACCGCCGCGAGGACCTCTGAGAGTCTTATGAGTAGTGGTTGTAACAACGTCTGCGTAAGGGAGAGGAGAGGGATGCTCGCCTGCGGCAACAAGTCCTGCGATATGCGCCATATCTACCATAAAATATGCGCCTACGCTATGAGCGATTTCTGCCATCTTCTCAAACTCGATAATTCTCGGATATGCCGAAGCACCTGCTACGATAAGCTTAGGCTTATGCTGCTTTGCAAGCTTCTCAAATTCATCAAGGTCTATTCTCTGTGTAATAGGGTTAAGCTCGTAGGGAACGAAATTATAGTACATTCCCGATATATTTACAGGGCTACCGTGTGTCAAGTGACCGCCATGTGCAAGGCTCATACCCATAACGGTATCGCCGGGCTGAATAAGTGCAAAGTAAACTGCAGTATTAGCCTGCGCTCCACTGTGAGGCTGTACGTTTGCATATTTTGCGCCAAAGAGCTGCTTTGCACGCTCGATAGCGATATTCTCGGCTATATCAACACACTGACATCCTCCGTAGTAACGCTTTGCGGGATAACCCTCGGCATACTTATTGGTAAGCACAGAGCCCATAGCGCACATTACCGCCTCGGAAACTACGTTTTCGGATGCGATAAGCTCAAGTCCGTCGGTCTGGCGCTCAAACTCCGCATTAATGGCAGCGGCAACCTCAGGGTCGGTCTTTGCCACAAGTTCAATGGTTTCTTTAATCATTTTTTAATCCTCCGTTTTATGCGTTGTATTATAAAAACAACATAGATATATATATTATAAAATATTTTTGAATAAATTACAATAGATTTTGAAAAAATATATAAGTATTCTGTTATTTATTGGTTTTTAATAAATAAATTAAGAAAAAAATCGCAAAAAAACATAAAAAAATCTTCTTATTTATTGACAACGGTGTTTTTTTTGTGTATAATGTTACTGATTAATGAAAAAAGATAAAAATCGGGAGGAGCTTCATATGGAAATCGCAATTATTGCTCACGATTTGAAAAAAGAACTTATGGCACAGTTTTGTATCGCCTACTGCGGCGTGCTTGCCAACCACCATATTTGCGCTACCGCATCAACGGCGCAATATATTTCGGATGCAACAGGACTCCAAATTGACAGACTTATGTCGGGAGAGCATGGCGGAGAGCAGCAAATAGCATCACGCGTTGCCTTTAACGAAATAGATATTTTGCTTTACTTTAGATCCCCCAATCCCAATCCGAGATCTATCGCTATTGAAAACGAGCTTCTTCTCGCCTGCGATAAGCACAATATCCCCGTTGCTACTAACCTTGCAACCGCAGAAACTATTATAACCGCGCTTGGACGTGGCGACCTTGATTGGAGAGATATCGTAAATCCTCGCTCGGAGTACAACAAGAAAAAGAAAAAGTAATGCTTTTTCGGTGAAAAAACACGTTTACACGAATTCATCGCACCAGAGAGGGAGCGCACAGGCTGAAACGCTCCTGCCCTAAGACCGTGTAAATACCGCTTTTCGCTTACCTTAAATTAATACCTATAAATAAATGAGTAAAAAGCTCGGGTGGAACCGTGCATCAATGCACCCCGAACAGTTAAACGCTGTTCGGGGGCTTTTTATTTAAATATAAGCAATAACTAACCGTTATTTTAATTTTAAAATTATTTTTGGAGGAATAAATTATGAAAATCAAATTTGGAGAACAGATGCTCGAAAAAAACGAGCCTATCACCGTATATGATGCGGCAAATGAATTAGGACTCGTTAGCCGCGCAACCCTTTGCGCAGTCGTTAACGGAAGCGTTCGCGCGTTAACCTATGAGCTTTCCGAGGATGCAGAAGTAAGACTTTGCACCTTTGAGGACGAGGAGGGTAAGAAGATATTCCGTCATACCGCCGCTCACGTTCTTGCTCAGGCAGTAAAGCGCCTTTATCCCGAAACAAAGCTTACGATAGGTCCTGCTATCGAAAACGGCTTCTATTACGATTTCGACAGTGAGGTATCCTTTAGCCCTGAGGCTCTTAAGGCTATTGAGGATGAAATGAAGAAGATAGTAAGAGAAAATCTTAAGCTTGAGCGCTTTGAGCTTCCCAGAGAAGAAGCTATTGCGTTTATGACCGAGAGAAATGAGCCCTACAAGGTACAGCTTATCGAGGAGCTTCCCGAGGATGCCGTTATAAGCTTCTACCGTCAGGGTGAATTCGTTGACCTTTGCGCAGGTCCTCACCTCTTTTCAACTGCCGCTATAAAGGCATTTAAGCTTACCCAATGTACGGGCGCTTATTGGAAGGGCGACCAGAAAAACAAAATGCTTCAGCGTGTTTACGGTACTGCGTTCCCCTCAAAGGACGAGCTTAAGGCTTATCTTGAAAAGGTTGAGGAGGCAAAGAAGCGCGACCATAATAAGATAGGTAGAGAGCTTGAATATTTCACCACCGTTGACTCGGTAGGTCAGGGCTTGCCCATACTTTTACCCAAGGGCGCAAGAACTATTCAGCTTTTGCAGAGATGGGTTGAGGACACCGAGCGCCGCCGCGGATATTTACTTACCAAAACGCCTCTTATGGCAAAGCGTGAGCTTTACAAGATATCGGGTCACTGGGACCACTACCTTGACGGTATGTTCGTTATCGGAGATCCCCACGATGAGGAAAAGGAATGCTTTGCGCTTCGTCCTATGACCTGCCCATTCCAATATCAGGTATTTTTAAATAAGAAGCGCTCCTACCGTGACCTTCCTATGCGACTTGGCGAAACCTCTACCCTCTTTAGAAACGAGGATAGCGGTGAGATGCACGGTCTTATTCGTGTTCGTCAGTTCACGATTTCCGAGGGACACCTCGTTATCCGTCCCGACCAGCTTGCCGACGAATTCAGAGGTTGCCTTGAGCTTGCTAAGTATTGCCTTACCTCTCTCGGACTCTGGGAGGATTGCTACTTTAGATTTTCTCAGTGGGACCCCAACCGTACCGATAAGTACGAGGGTACTGCCGAGCAGTGGGATATGGCTCAAAGCGTAATGGGCGAGCTTCTTGATGAGCTTTTGGGCGAGGGTAACTATGCAATCGGTATAGACGAGGCTGCCTTCTACGGTCCTAAGCTCGACATCCAGATGCGTAACGTACACGGTAAAGAGGATACTCTCGTTACCATTCAGATAGATATGCTTCTCGCAAAGAAGTTCGGTATGGAATATACCGACTCTAACGACGAGCGTGTAACTCCTTATATCATTCACCGTACCTCTATGGGTTGCTATGAGCGTACTCTTGCTCTCTTGCTTGAAAAGTATGCAGGCGCGCTTCCTATGTGGATAGCTCCCGAGCAGGTTAGATTGCTTCCTATCGGTGACGAGCAGGCAGAATATGCAAACAAGCTTGCAGAGCGTCTTGAGGACGAGGGTATTCGTGTAACGGTTGATGCTCGTAACGAGAAGATAGGCTACAAGATAAGAGCCGCTCAGCTTGAGAAAATTCCCTTTATGCTTGTTATAGGTGAAAAGGAAATGACCGAGGGCTCGGTTGCCGTTCGTTCTCGCAAAACGGGCGATATGGGTACTATGTCTGCTGACGACTTCATATCTTTTGCTAAAAAGCAGGTTGCTGACAAGGTACTTGATAATTAATTTTTGATTGTTTTTTTGCGAAAATGGCTGTGCCAACAGCCAAAAATCGTTCTTTGTGTCGGGGAATGTTTAACTTCATTCCCCGATTTCTTTATGTAATAAAAAGTATTTCTTTTGCTCCCCGCCATTTCAAAGAACACTCGACGGGGGATTTTATTTTTTTGCCGTTATGATTGCGCTCGACCAACGAGCATAGTTATTATTTTTGTAAAAGGCTAACAAAAAGCCTTCTCCTTGAGGAGAAGGTGCCGAGCCTGCGAGGCGGATGAGGTGTAGCCGAAGGCGTTATGAATGAAGAAAGGCAAAATTTCAATCTTTTTCCACCTCATCCGTCAACCGCATCACTCGCTTCGCTCCTTCGGGTTGACACCTGTCTCGCTGCGGCTCGGTCACACTCGGGGAAAAACAATACTCAATTGTTTTCTGAGACCCCCGGGCCGCTTCGGTTCCTCAAGGGGAAGGCTATGAGGTGCGGTGCGAACATCTATTGTTCGTCGGTCGAACGCAAGATGTTATTTAAATTTCCCCGTTTGAAAGTTTTTGGTGCTACCTTTTTTCAAAAAGGAAGCAAAAATCCTTAACACCAACTAACTCCCTTATCCGCTTTTTCTTTGACACACAAGGCGCAAAGAAAAAGACTTGGCAAAAAGAAACGCCGTTTTATGGGCTCTGCCCAGACCCGCAAGCTTTTGAAAAAGCTTGACCAAAACTTTTCCTGCGTGGGTGCGGTGCAAACATCTATTGTTCGACGGTCGAGCGTACTATGTTATTTGAAGTTCCCCGATTGAAAGTTTTTGGCGCTACCTTTTTTCAAAAAGGTAGTATAAATTCTTGATATAAACTAACTATAAAAAACCGCTCGACCGTACTCGATCAAGCGTATTATTTTTATTAAATTGACAATTAAATCAAAAGCTTGCCTTAAGCTTTTTAACGCAATCTGCGCAAACACGTTTATT